>CANJEY010000168.1 GCA_947472615.1 Beijerinckiaceae bacterium | reverse complement strand
GCACCAGATAGGCGTCCGCCTGCGGAGACTCGCCGGTCGGGGCGATGTCGAGGCTGAAGGCGACGCCGTCGTCGCGCTTCACCTGATTCGCCATGTCGACGACCGCGCCCAGCAACCGCACCAGATCGACCGGCTCGGTGTCTGCGCGCGCCAGTTCGGCGTCGAGGCGCGACGCGTCGGAAATGTCGCTGATCAGCCGGTCCAGGCGGCGCACGTCGTGCTGGATCACGTCGAGCAGGCGGGCGCGCGATTCGTCCGATTTCACCTTTGGCAGGATTTCGACGGCGCTGCGCAGCGAAGTGAGCGGATTTTTCAGTTCGTGCGACACGTCGGCCGCGAAGCTCTCGATCGCCTCGATGCGATTGTAGAGCGCCTGCGTCATGTCGCGCAGCGCGCCGGACAGATGGCCGATTTCGTCGGAACGCTCGGAAAAGTCCGGGATTTCCTGCCGCGATTTGATGCCGCGCCGCACCCGCTCGGCGGCTTCCGCCAGACGCCGCACCGGTTCGGCGATGGTGCCGGCGAGAAACAGCGACAGCACCAGCATGACGCCGGCGAAAATCGTGAACAGCCGGATGATCGCCCAACGTTCGGACGAGATGATCTTGTCGATGTCGCCGCCCTGCGTCGACAGCAGCAGCGCGCCGCGCACCACCCGGAACCGCTGCACCGGCACGGAGACGGAGATGATCGTTTCGCCGCGGGCATTGAGTCGCACTACGGGCTGCGCCTGCCCGTTGAGGGCGCTCTGCACCTCCGGATAGGCGCGGCCGTTGCCGAGACCGATTTCCACATAGAGCGGCAGGCTCGACCCAGCCATGCGCCGCGCCGCGTTCCAGATTCGCTCGATGAATGTGGGGGCGGCGTCCTCGCTAGCAGGCGGCAGGTCGTAGCGCAGGATGTTGGAGCGTTCCGCCAGCGACCGCGAATCGAGCAGCAGATAGCCGTCCCGGTCATAAACCCGCGCGCGGGTGCGGGTGGGCGACACCAGCCTTCGCAGCACGGGGCCGATTCGCTCCGGGCTGATTGAAAACTCCGTAGACACGCTCGGATCATCGCCCGGATCGTAGGACTGGCCGGGCGCGAGTTGCAGGAGCTTTTCAGGATCGACTGTGATGGCGTCCGTCTCGACCGTGGCGGAGGCCGCCACCGCCGCCGCGATGATCTCGCCCTGCGTCTGCAGGCTCTGGATGCGGGCGTCGATCAGGCCGGCGCGAAACTGGTTCAGGTACAGAAACCCACACAGCAGCACCACAAGGCCGCCGAGGTTCAGCACCACGATCCGGCGCGTCAGCGATGAAGACGCCCGCGACAGAACCGCGCGCGACAGGCCGCGAAACCGCACCGCCCAGCGCCGCCCAGCGCGCCGCGTTCCGGGCTTGGGGCCCAGAACTGTCCGGTCTTCCTGCGCGTCTACGCTCATCGCTCACGCGTTCAGGGCGGCGCTGCCGCCCGGCTCGATTACGCTTCCTTGAAGCGGTATCCCACGCCGTAGAGCGTTTCAATCATCTCGAAATCGTCGTCGGCGACTTTGAACTTCTTGCGCAGGCGCTTGATGTGGCTGTCAATGGTGCGGTCGTCGACATAGACCTGATCGTCGTAGGCGGCGTCCATCAGGGCGTTGCGGCTTTTCACCACGCCCGGCCGCATGGCCAGCGCCTGCAGGATCAGAAATTCCGTCACAGTCAGCACCACAGGCTCGCCCTTCCAAGTGCAGGTGTGGCGCTCCGGGTCCATGCGCAGGGAGCCTCGTTCGAGCTGCTTGGCTTCCGATTCCTTCTGGGCGACGGCGTCCTTGGGGGCGGAGCGGCGCAGGATCGCCTTGACGCGCTCGACCAGCAACCGCTGCGAAAACGGCTTCCGGATGAAGTCGTCGGCGCCCATCTTCAGGCCGAACAATTCGTCGATCTCATCGTCCTTCGAGGTGAGGAAAATGACCGGCAAGTCGGACTTCTGGCGCAACCGGCGCAGCAGCTCCATGCCGTCCATGCGGGGCATCTTGATGTCGAAGATGGCGAGGTCCGGCGGATTGGTGCGCAACCCGTCGAGCGCAGTTGCGCCGTCGTTGTAGGTCTGCACGCGATATCCCTCGCCCTCGAGGGCGATCGAAACCGATGTCAGGATGTTCCGGTCGTCATCGACCAGCGCAACGGTGGGCATGATGTTCCAGCTTTCGGGAAGGAGAATGGGACCTTTATACTCCGGACGAGCAGATCATCCGATTATGGCCATGAACGGGCCATGAATGCGTTTACGCCCCAGAACGGTCAGCATCGAAACCATTGATGGCTGAAATGTGACGCTTCTTTCTGGACTTGCAAGGGGCTGGATTCGACTTTCGCAGTCCTGCCGAGTTCCTGGGCTGATCAAATTTCACGCAATTTTTATGGTACATTAAGATTGAATCTGGTAACTCAATGGGGTCGGCGACGACGTGTCGAGCGCCTGGGGCAACGGGCGACTGTCAGTCCGTCTTGATTGATCGGCCCTCGTTCGGGCAACGCTTCTCCCCCGGAGCGTCGTCAACGAGGCTTTCGTTGCAAGGATGACCTGAATGTTTTCGTCAAAGATCGCCTTCTGCACAAAGTTGGCGATGACCATCGTTGTGGCCTTTTCGCTCGCAGGCTGCGAGTCCGGCGCCATCGGCGTAGGCGGCCCCGATGCGGCCGCAACCGCGGCTGCCGCCGCTCCCATCAATCAGGTCACCGAGTTCCGGGTCGGCGCTGGCGACAAGCTCAAGGTCAACGTGTTCGGCGAACAGACCCTGACGGGCGAGTACGTCATCGACCCCACAGGTTCGCTGGCGATGCCGCTGGCCGGCTCGATCCCGGTCGCCGGCGCAACGGTTCGTGAAGTCGAGAACCGCATCGCCGCCAAGCTGCGCGGCGGTCTGCTCAAGAACCCGAAGGTGGCCGTCGAGGTCGCCAGCTTCCGCCCGTTTTACGTGATCGGCGAAGTGTCGAAGCCGGGCGAATATCCCTACCGGGCTGGCCTGAATCTGCTGAGCGCCGTGGCGATCGCCGGCGGCTATACCTACCGGGCCAACACGCAGCGCGTGAACATCACCCGCGCCGGCACCGCGCAGGAAGTCGGCTACGACGTGCGCTCGGGTCCGATCGTGATCAATCCGGGCGATGTGATCCACATCACTGAGCGCTTCTTCTGATCGTTTGACCGACGACAGACCGAATTTCGAGGCCGGGCCGGGCGACCGGACCGGCCTTTTCGTATCCATTGCTATTTTGTGACGTAGCCGTCCTCGATGTCCTGCTCATGGGCTTCGGCCGCCCGCTTGCGCGGATCGCCGAAGCCGCCGCCGCCCGACGCCTCGACCCGGAACGACTGGCCGGCCTCCACGTCGACGCGACAGTTCGACGGCAATTGCTGCTCGTCGGCCGCGCCCGGATTGACCAGAAAACGGCTCGGCCGCCCATCCGCCCCGCCGCCGTAGCCCTTGGCCGGATAGATGGCGCGGTCGCCGCGATAGAGCACGAGCGCCGGCTGCAACGCCTCGTACTCGCGGCGGAAGCTGAGCCCGCCGCGGAATTCGCCCTCGCCGCCAGAATCCGGGATCAGTTCGAACGCCCGGATGCGGCAGGGAAACTCGGTTTCGACGATCTCGATCGGCGTCACGTAAATGTTGGACAGATGCACCGTGGTGCCGGACGCGCCGTCGCGCCCCTGTCCGCCGCCGTAAGCGGAGCCAAAAATCTCGTGCTGGTTGCCGCGCACGGCGCGCGGACCCAGACCCCACGCAAATGTGATCGTGCCGCCGCTGCCGCCCGCCGCCGCCGCCGCACGTTGCGGGAAGAACGGATTGAGCGCCTCGAACACGATATCGATCAGCCGCTGGCAGGCTTTCATGTAGCTTGAGCACGGGGCCGGCGGCAGCGCCTCGCAAACGGAACCGGGGGTCGTGCGCACGTCCACCATCTCGAACGCGGCGTCGCTATAGCGCAGGTTCGGGTCGATCAGCCCGATCAGTGCATGGAAGCAGCAGCTTTCGACCAGCGCGCGGCGCAGATTGACCGGCGCCTTTCGGGCCGGATCGCTCCCGGTGAAATCGAATGTCAGATGGCCGGAGCGGACCGTGACTTTCAGATGGATGCGGACCGGACCTTCGCGGCTGTCGGTCTCCATCAGGCCTTCGGCCTGCGTCTCGCCATCCGGCAGTCTCGACAGCGCCGCCTTGAATTCCCGCGCCGAAGCCTCCGCCATGGCGTCCAGCGCGGCGACGATGAGATCAGAGCCATGCTCCTGCGCCAGCGACTTCACGCGGTCGCGGCCGATCAGCGTCGCCCCGACCTGTCCGCGCAGATCGCCGAGCACCAGTTCGGGCTGGCGGCTGTTGGCGGCGATCAGGCGCTCCACGTCAGGCAGCGTCTTGCCGGCCCGGCGCAGCCGGATCGGCGGCAGCAGCAGGCCTTCCTGATACATTTCGGTCGCCGACCCCCAGGAACTTCCCGGCACCGCGCCGCCGATGTCGGCCTTGTGGGCGATCGCGCCGCTGAAGCCGAGCAGCGCGCCATTGACGATGATCGGCGCGACGGTGCCCATGTCGGAGGCATGCGGCATCGCGCCCTCATAGGGGTGGTTGCAGACATAGACGTCGCCGTCTTCGATGCCGTCGAGGCCATAGACCTCGATGATGCGCTTGATCAGCCGCTGATACGACATGGCGTGATAGAACATCGGCGGCGCGACGATGAGCCGGCCCTGCGCGTCGACGATGACGCAGGAGAAGTCGCGTGATTCACGCACGATGGTCGAATAGCCGGAGCGGAAGAAATGATGCGACATTTCCTCCATCAGGCAACCGATGCGGTTGCGCAGGATCTGGACAGTGATCGGATCGACCGTCATGCGTCCCTCTCGATCAGCAGATTGCCGAAATCGTCGGCCCGCACGCTCCAGCCGTTCGGCACGATGCTGGTGGCGTCCACCTGTTCGACGATCGCCGGTCCCTTCGTGGACCAGCCCGGATACAGGTCGTCTCGCCGCCACAACACGGCCTCGACCGTCTCGTTCGGCCCGAGCGTCAGACGGCGCACGCCGCGCGGTTTCGGCTCGGATTGCGGTTCCTGACGCGCCACTTTCTGCGAACGGTATTTCGGCATGGGCACACTGGCGCGCAGTCGGTAGCTGACCAGTTCGACCGCAGCGTCGAGCGCGCAATGTCCGTGCTGCTGCTCGTGCTGGGCATGGAAGCGCCGCACGATCTCCGCCATGGCGGGCGCATCAAGCGGATCGGGCAGCCCGGCGAGGGAGACGCGCAATTCGTAGCCCTGTCCGGCGTAACGCAAATCCATCTCGCGGCTGAAGCCGGCGCTGGCGGGCGCCAGCCCTTCGGCGGCGAGTTCGGCCTCGGCGCTCTGTCGCAGGCCCGCGAAGGCGCGCTCTGCATCAGCCAGATCGAGCGTTGCGGCGTCGCGCAGATCGGAGCGCAGGTAATCGTGCTGCACGTCGGTGCAGAGCAGCCCGAGCGCCGAATAGGCGCCCGGATTTGGCGGCACCAGCACGCGCGGGATCGCCAGTTGCTGCGCGACCTGCGCGGCGTGCACCGGCCCCGCGCCGCCGAAAGGCACCAGCGTGAAGCCGGTCAGGTCGATGCCGCGCTTGGCGGCCTCCACCCGGATCGCGTCGGTCATGTGCGCGTTGACGATGCGGACGATGCCGGAGGCGGCGAGCGACACATCCGCCCCCATCGGGGTCGCGACGTCGCGCAGGATCGCGGCTCTGGCGGCTTCCACATCCAGTTTCGCGCGGCCGCCCAGAAAATAGTCGGGATTGAGTGCGCCGCAGACGACCTCAGCGTCGGTGACGGTCGGCCTGTCGCCGCCGCGTCCGTAGCAGGCAGGACCGGGCGATGCGCCCATGCTGTGCGGGCCGACTTCCAGCATGCCGCCGTCGTTGACGCGCGCGATGCTGCCCCCGCCGGCCGGAATGGTGATGACGTCGAGCGCCGGCACGCCGACGATGCGGCCGTCGATGACGCCTTCGGACTGTTCGTGGGGTTCGCCGTTCTCGATGAAGGCGATGTCACAGCTCGTGCCGCCCACATCCATGGTGATGATATTGGCCCAGCCCTGCTCCTTGCCGAGCAGCACGGCCGCGCCGCGCACGCCGGCCGCAGGGCCTGACAGCAGGGTGCGGACGGTGTGCGTCTCGGCGTCCGCCACGAGCGGCATGACGCCGCCGTTCGACTGCATCAGGAAACGCTGCTTCGTGCGCACGTCGATTCCGTCGAGCCCTTGGGCGAGGTCGCCGCAATAGCGCGCCAGCGCAGGCGCCAGATAGGCGTTGAGCAGCGTCGTCGAAAAACGCGGCCACTCGCGGATGCGCGGCAGCACGGCGCTCGATCGCGACACGAACGCGCCGGGCGCGGCCTTCCGGACGATCGCGGCGGCGCGCTCCTCGTGCGACGGATTCATGAACGAGAACAGGAAGCAGATCGCAAACGTCGTGGCGCCCTGCGCAGCGAGGTCGCGGGCCGCCTGTTCAACCGCGGCTTCGTCGAGCGGTTCGATTTCCGCGCCCAGATAGTCGACGCGGCCGCCGATTTCGCGCACGAATTTCGGCCGCACCAGCGGTTCAGGCCGATGGAAGAAATGATCGAACGGGCTGAAGCCGTCGCGCCCCTGCGTCTGCACTTCCAGCACGCCGCGCATGCGCGAATTGATCAGCAGGCCTATCTTCGCGCCCTTGAGTTCGAGCAGCGCGTTGGTGGTGACGGTGGTGCCGTGGCCAAAGAAACCGATGTCAGAGGGCGCAATCCCGTGGCCGAGAAAACGCCGCATGCCCTCGATCACCGCGATCGACTGGTTATGCGGCGTCGAGGGCAGTTTCTCGATGCGGATCTTTCCGGTCAGCGTGTCGGCCAGCACCATATCCGTATGGGTGCCGCCGACATCGACGCCGACGCGATAACGCGGTCCGGCCTGCGAGGCGGATGTCATGGGATGCCTTTCGCCTCGAAGACCAGAAACTCAGCCGCCGTAGAAGACGTTGTCGCCGAGATCCTTCATCTCAAGGATCGCCATGTCGGGACGGCCGGTGAACGGCGCCTTCTGGTGCGCTTCCGTCACCTCGGCGACGACGACGTGATGGTCGCCTACCTCAACGATGTGCTTGACGGTGCACTCGATCGCCCCGGGGGCGTCGATCAGTAGCGGCGCGCCATTGGCGCCGGCGCGATAGGGCTGGCCCGAGAGCTTGCCGTCGCTGACATCGGCCGGTTTGAAGAACGCGAAGGCGAGGCCCTTGTGTTCCTTGCCGAGCATGTTCAGCGCGAATTTGCCGGCTTCCTTCAGGATCTTGTAGGCGCCGGAATCCGCCTTGACGCCGACCACCACGAGCGGCGGACCAAAGGCCGACTGGGTCACCCAGTTGACGGTGGCTGCGGCGATGTTGCCCTTGCCGTCATCGGCGGTGAGCACGTAGATCCCGTAGGGGATCATCCTGAGTACGGCCTTCTTGGCGTCCGAATTCATCATTTCCTCCGCTTGCCCCGGCAGCTTCGCCGGGCGTCGCCAGACTTGTACAGCATGGTCGCGGTAAGTCTCAACCGTCGGGGCGAGCCCAAATCGCGCCCAAGAGCCATGCAAAATAAAGTTTGCTGCCCCGCTTCGGGCGCGGGATCTCCCCCTTTATTTATGCTCAGACTGAGTATATGTAGCTTTCGTGACGGGCCGGGGTTGGCTCGCCAGTCGGCGTTCGCTTGGGCAGGCGTCCGGGCGGACCTTTTTTAGGGCGTTCTTATGCTCAGTTTGAGCATAAGTTGTGGGGAGAGTGCCATGCAGGGTCAGCTCCAGACCGGATCGTCGATTGCGGCGCCGGCGTTCCTCGGCCGGGCGATTGATCGCTTCGGCGCCGTCCCGATGCCCAATCTCGCCTGGACGCCCGAAGTCGAGCGCGCCACCGCGCACCTCTACGAGAAGGTGAAGGCGATCATCCCGCCGGTCGAGTGGCCGTTCCACGCGCCCTATGTCAAGGCGATCAACGACCTGAAGAGAGAGCGCAACGCGGTCATTCTGGCGCATAATTACCAGACGCCCGAGATCTACAATTGC
Organism: Beijerinckiaceae bacterium; assembly: GCA_947472615.1. Classification (GTDB taxonomy): domain Bacteria; phylum Pseudomonadota; class Alphaproteobacteria; order Rhizobiales; family Beijerinckiaceae; genus Terripilifer. Next base: position 949 of record CANJEY010000168.1, on the reverse strand, counting down.
GTCGCCGACGTCGTCGGGGATTCGCGGCAGCTCGCCAAGCTGGCCGCCAGTTCCGACGCCGACATCATCGTGCAGGGCGGCGTCCACTTCATGGCCGAAACCTCGAAGCTGCTGAACCCGGACAAGACCGTGCTGATCCCGGATTCGAAGGCCGGCTGCTCGCTGGCGGAATCGATCACCGGCGCCGACGTCCGGCTGCTGCGCCAGCGCTATCCGGGCGTGCCGGTTGTGGCTTACGTCAACACGTCCGCCGACGTGAAGGCGGAGGTTGACATCTGCTGCACGTCGTCCAACGCCCTGAAAGTCGTCGAGAGCTTCGGGGCCGAGCGCGTCATCTTCCTGCCGGATCAATATCTGGCGCAGAACGTGGCGGCGCAGACGAAGGTGAAGATCATCGCCTGGCATGGCGCGTGCGAAGTGCACGAGCGTTTCACCGCCGAGGAAATCCGGCGCTACCGGGCCGACGATCCGTCGATCGAGATCATCGCGCATCCCGAATGCCCGCCGGACGTCGTGGCTGAATGCGACTTCACCGGGTCGACCGCCGCGATGATCGACTATGTGAAGACCCGCAAGCCGAAGCGCGTGCTGATGGTCACCGAATGTTCGATGGCCGACAACGTGGCGGCGGAGACGAAGGGCACCGAGTTCGTGCGCCCCTGCAATCTCTGCCCGCACATGAAGCGCATCACGCTGCCGAAGATTCTCGACAGCCTCGTCTATCTGCGGGACGAGGTGACGATCGACCCTCTGCTGGCCGAGCGTGCGCGCCGGAGCGTGCAGCGGATGATTGATCTGGGGTGATGGTCTCTAACCGCCCTCGTGCTTCGAGACGCGGCCTGCGGCCGCTCCTCAGCATGAGGCTCGGTGACTGGCGGTTAGAATGTGAAACTCAATCGGTTCCCTCATGGTGAGGAGCGAGCGAAAGCTCGCGTCTCGAACCACGGGG
>CANJEY010000167.1 GCA_947472615.1 Beijerinckiaceae bacterium | reverse complement strand
TCCCCAACATGCCCGATGTCCGGTTGCGCCCACTGATCGAGAGATATCGCGATTTTCTCGGCCAGCACCGGACATTCAATCAGACGTTTGCGGTTGTTTGAAAAATGAGGGGATGGCTGAGAGGCACCACTGCTTATTCTGGCGTCCATCAGCGTTTGGGACTGCAGGTACGAAGTGATACCGGCCTCAGCAGAAATACGCGCTCGGCCGCACCACCCAGATTGCGAGTGTTGAGGCCCGGTCCGGTCTTGTCGTAGAAAACTTCTAACTTACCTGGATTTTCGAGCCGCGCACCTGTACTGTCAGCTTTCACAATCAGAACAGAAGCCCCGTCCGTATCAGGCTGACAGCGCCAAACCTCACCAAGTGCATGGCACGGCCCGCCCGCATTCCAGACCTGCCTATGTCCGCTCAATTTCACACGGATGCCGAAATACACATCTGGATTTTGCGGATTGGGCAGATAAAGGCGAAGCGTCAGATGACGGACGGATTGGCCCGGATGCTCATTCAGGTAGATGGCCGGATAGCTTCGCTCAAAACAACCACGAACGAGATGTTCCGCGGCAATCGCCGTCACGGGTAGTACAAAGACAAAAGCAAAAATGCTTGAGGAGATGAGGTGGGGCCGTTGGATCTGCACATTCAATCTCCGCCGTGAGGCCTGCGCGTTATCGGATGTTTCTCAGTCCAGATCACGAGAGAGGCGAGGCGTTATTGTATCGGTAAGCCAAGTGGTAGTCGAAGCCAAGGCCGAGCCTTTGATTAGCGTCACAACGAGCCTATTCGGCGTCGTCGGCGCTGAAAAGAGGCTTGGCGGCTCTGGCTTGGTCGCGTTCTGAATGTCGGATTGGGGTCAGAAGCGGCGATCGTGACACGTAACGGGCCTCGCCCGCAGTTCCTCAGTAAGCCGACATTGCACCTTGCAGAAGTCTGGCAGACCGTGTTAAAACGCGTTGCGGTTTGGAGCGTGAGCCGCTGATCAGTGATAGGTGCGGCGGATTTTCACGCTGTCGCTGGAAAATGCGCCTTGCTGGCAGATTGAATGTGGAACAGTAACTGACATGCGCGTCCTATTGATCGAAGACGACAGCACCGTCGCCCAGAGCATCGAGCTGATGCTCAAATCCGAGAAATTCAGCGTTTACATAACCGATCTCGGCGAAGAAGGCGTCGACCTCGGAAAGCTCTACGACTACGACATTATCCTGCTCGACCTGAACCTGCCCGATATGTCCGGCTATGAGGTCCTGCGCAAACTGCGCGTCGCGAAGATCAAGGCCCCCATACTGATCCTGTCAGGGCTCTCGAGCATCGAGGACAAGGTCAAGGGCCTCGGCATCGGAGCCGACGACTATCTCACCAAGCCTTTTCATCGCGACGAACTCGTCGCTCGCATTCAGGCATTGGTGAGACGTTCAAAAGGTCACTCTCAGTCCACGATCACGACGGGAGACCTTGTGATCGACGTCGACCGGAAAACAGTATCGGTATCTGGCGCGACGGTACATTTGACTGGTCGCGAATATCAGATGCTGGAACTGCTCTCGCTTCGGAAGGGCACGACGATCACCAAGGAGGTGTTTCTGAACCACCTTTATGGGGGTGCCGAAAACGAGCCCGAGATCAAAATCATCGATGTCTTTGTCTGCAAGCTTCGCAAGAAGCTTGGCGACGCAAGCAACGGGCAGAGCTATATCGAGACGATCTGGGGGCGTGGCTACGTGCTGCGGGAGCCGATTGAATCAGGTCTCAGTATCCCGGCTTGAAAGCTGCCTCGATCTGCGAAAGCGGATAACAATTCCCGGCATCATGTCGCCTTGTGGCGCATCGCTGACATTACCGCGCCGCAGCGTCATGGTCGAAGCTGGGGGAACTGCTGACATTGGCGGCGCGCATGCGGGAGCTTGCTACCTCGAAGCGCGCTCCGTCACAGAATACGGGTGTTGCAGATCTCGCCGCCTGAGGGGGGATCGGCTTTGGGGCATAGCGTGACTATGTTATGGTTTCGCTCCCGAAACTTATGGTGCCGCCATGCCTAATATCGCCATCCTCCCCAAGCCCGCCGCTGCTCCGAAAGCGAAGCACGCTGGCTGTCGGCCGACTGCATACAGGCCGGAGTTCTGTGGCCGCGTGATTGAGTGGATGGCTGAGGGCCGGAGACGCGCGCCAAGAATGAAAGGACGCAACCATGGTTTACTTCAGCAAGAATCTCATCACAGGCCGACAGCTCCGCGCCGCACGTGTACTGGCCGGTCTGACGCAGAGAACGCTAGGCGCGGCGCTGGGCGTCGATGAGCGCGCCATCCGCTTCTGGGAGCGCAAGCACGACCGGCGGCCTACAAGCGCCCCTAATGACGCCCGTATTGAGCAGGCGCTGCTCGACCACGGAGTGATCCTTTTCGCCGAACCGACGCCGGGTGCGCGGCTGGCGCGTGGCTTGAAGGGGTGATTGCGCCACTGGCGGGGTGGCGCGGAAAAGCGGCGATTTGGGACAAGGTGCGCGCGCGCGCGACCGGTTTGCGGCAGTCGGGACATCGGAGAAGATCATGCGGGACCCTGAGTTGGGTGCTTTGCGGGGAATCGGGAGCCCGCTCCGTGTCGACGAGAGCAGGCCCGACAAAGCCGCTGCCGTCGTGTTGGTGGCGACGACGCAGCGCGCGTGCGTCGCCATCGAGTGCGTTGACCAGCAATTTCTGAAATCTGCTTACCCAGCGCTTACCGAACAGCAGATTGGAGAACACAATGTGAATTTGAGAGCATCTAATCCATTGATTTTATTGGCGCGCCCGGAGAGATTCGAACTCCCAACCCTCGGTTCCGAAGACCGATGCTCTATCCGTTGAGCTACGGGCGCGTCGGCGCATACTGCCCGTGTCGCGACAGGCAATCAACAGGCGGAATCGTCTCAATCCAGCGTGAATCTGATCGTGCAGTGGACGCCGTGCAGGTCGAACTCGATCGCGGCTTCGCCATACTCCGGCGGAAACGCCGTTTGCAGCAGCTTGTAACCGAAGCCGGTTCTGGACGGCCACGCGACCGGCGGACCGTTGAACTCGCGCCAATCGAGTCGAACGCGACCAGCCTCGAACTCCCAGGCGATCGATACGCTGCCCTCCGGCACCGACAATGCACCATACTTGAGCGCGTTCGTTCCAAGCTCGTGAAACAGCAAGGCGCAGGACGAACCCAGATAGCGTGGCACAAGGACCGACGGGCCCTGCAGCGTGAAGCGTTCGATACTGAACGGCTCCAGAACGTACAGCAAAAGTTGCCGCAACTCTGGCGGCGCGTCGGCGTTGTCGGAAACGGCCTGCTGGGCGCGGGCCAGCGCCGACAGGCGAGCCCCGAAGCGCGTCTTGTAGTCGGAGACATCGACGGCGTTGCGCGCTGTCTGCGTCGAGATCGCTTGCACCACTCCGAACAGATTATTGGCCCGATGTCGCAATTCATGCGCCAGCAGCGTGGCGCGTTCGTGGGCCTCGACGTGAAGCTCGACCAGCGCCCGCAGCAGACCCGTGAACAGAATCACGAATCCGCAGATGACCGCGAACGCCGCCAGAGACACAACAGCCTGACGGCTCATTCCCAGTTCGCCGATAGGCTGAAGCCACAAGTAGTCAGCGATCAATCCACCGAGGATAGCGGTCGTAAGCCCCGCCAGACTTCCGCCCCACAGGCTCGCGATCGCCACAAATGGATAGAATGGAATTAGCGGAATGGCGCCGTCGACCAGAGGCGTCAGGGCGAGCCGCACTCCAGCCCCCGCCATCGCACATCCAACGCCAACGGCCTGCCCGATCAAGAAGCTGGACAGTCTGCGTGGCAGGAACTGCGCGAAGCGCCGGACGAATGTCCGCGCGAGCTTTGTGATCATTCGAAAACTGACCCTGGCGACTCGGCGTACATTCAGACTGTCTCGATTGAATCCGAGCCCCCGCTCGATAGCGATCATTGCAGGCGACAATCATATTGTCCATTGCGTCGCGATGATAAAGCGCCGCCAATCTAAACGCGGCCGCAAGCTGACCACTAAAGCTTTGCGGTCGATCGGAACTCATACTCTCCGGGTTCATTGTCCGTTACAGTCGAGCAGGGAGAATCTGGGTGGGCGATTCAAAGGGCGAAACAAAGACGCTCTACCGCGCGGTCGTGCATGGAGCGGCCGAGCTTCCGGCCGTCTTCATCGAAAGCTACAGCGAAGACTTCAAGGACAAGGACCGATATTTTGGGGAACGCGTCAGCAACGGCGCCTTTCGCGAATTGCTCGAACGGCTGCGTCAACAATTGCGCGAGGCGGACGCCGATCCGCTCGACGGCGAAACCGATGCGCTGAACAAAAAGGTCATCGACAAGCTGCTGCTCGAAGGTAAGCCCGAGCAGGCGGGTCTGATCTTGAGCGCCATTGAGGAATTCGCCAACAATCTCGCGAAGGCCGCGCATTCACTGCTACGTCTGAAAAGCTGGGCAGATGTCAGCCGCATCGTGGTCGGCGGCGGCTTTCGCGAGAGCCGCGTGGGCGAGCTCGTCGTCGGACGCGCTGGCGTGCTGCTGAAAGCCAAACATCCAGAGGTCGACATTCAACCTATTCGGTTTCATCCAGACGAAGCAGGATTACTAGGTTGCGCTCACCTAGCGCCATCGTGGATTTTCAAAGGCCATGATTGTCTGATTGCCGTCGATATCGGCGGCTCGAATTTTCGATGTGGCCTCGTGGAGTTGAACCTCGAGAAATCTCCGACGCTCGCTGCCGCCACGGTTCTCAAATCACGACTGTGGCGGCATGCCGATGAAGAGCCTGACCGGGAGAGCGCAACGCGCACGCTCGGAAAGATGATCGACGATCTGCTCGAATATGGATCGAAGAAGAACAAGCGCATCGCGCCATTCATCGGCATGGGATGCCCCGGCACCGTCCTGGAAGATGGCAAGCTGAAAGGCGGCATTCTAAATTTGCCTGGCAATTGGGGAGCGAAGAACTTCAACCTGGTCGATCGCGTGCGCGAAATGATTCCGACAATCGACAAGCAGGACACGATTGTGGCGCTTCACAACGACGCCGTTGTTCAAGGCCTCAGCGAATTACCATTCATGCAGGATGCGCCGAAATGGGCGGTGCTGACGATCGGCACCGGCCTCGGCAACGCGTGCTTTCGTAACAAGACGAATGGTTAGGGCTAAGGTTCTTCGGCCGAAACCTTGAACAGGAACCCCGTCAGTCCAGCCCCTACCGCAAAGAAAGCCGACGAGACAGCAACGAACACGGCGATCGTCCAGCCTGGCGGACCATGGCTGGCGATCATTAGATAGATCTGGCGCGAGTTGATCTCGAGCAGAACGCCGGCCAGCAGCGCGCCAAGCAGCGCGCCGATGAATGCCTGTTCAATGATGAAGCGCGACAGCGACGGTCTGGCCATGCGGGGGCCTCCAGTTGCTGCGCAACGGCAATGCGTCTGATTGGTTCCAACGCGCATCGCAACAAACAGTTGGAACTTCGTGTTCGTCAACGTCGTTAACGGCGCGAACAAACACAGGATGGTTCCGATGAAAATGCTTGTCGCTCTCACCGCCGGCGCGTCGATGCTTGCCACCGCCGCCATTGCCCAGATGGCGCCCTCAACGGACGACTTTGTCGCCAAGGCCGCTGCAGGTTCAGCCACTGAAGTGCAGGCCGGACAACTCGCGGCGCAGAAAGCGTCCGACAAATCCGTGAAGGCGTTCGGTCAGCGCATGGTGAAAGACCATGGCAAAGCGGGTAAGGAGCTGATGGCGATCTTGAAGAAGCAGGGCAAGACGCCGCCGATGGATAAGCCGAGCCCCGAAGGCAAGAGCATGATCGACAAGCTGAACGCCGCGCAGGGTGCCGACTTCGATCGAATGTACGTGGACGCGATGGTCGAGGATCACGACAAGGATGTGCAGGAGTTTGCAGAATATGCAAAGTTCGGCGATGACAAGCAGGTCAAGGCATTTGCCAAGAAGACTCTGGCCGTCATCAAAATGCACGACAAGATGATCCACGACATCCAGTCGAAGATGCAGAAAGCGGCGGCGCGCTGAGGGCTGACCATGGCAGATGATTCCGTGACGCGCGCCGCCAGACAGCAGCGCGCCGTTCAGCAGCAGGTCGCAGCAGCCGACGCCGAAGCGCCCACGCCCGACAACGGCGCCATGCAGGCTGGCGCGCGGCGTTACCCCGAACCGCCCTTCCCGAAGCAGCATCAATCAAAGCCCGGCAGCGAGGCCGAGCTTGATCCGCCGCCGATGTACGATGCGCCGTACTACAAAGGCTCCGGCAAACTGGAGGGTATGAAGGCGATCATCACGGGCGGCGACTCCGGCATAGGGCGCGCTGTCGCGGTGCTGTTCGCGCGCGAAGGCGCGGATGTGGTCATCTGCCATCTGGGAGAATCGCGTGACGCAGCCGAGACGAAAGCCCACGTCGAAGCCGAAGGCCGCGTGTGCCATACAATTTCGGGGGACGTGAGCGAGCGCGCATTCTGTCGAAACGCCGTCGACTTCGCCACGAAGCAATTCGGCAAGCTCGACATCCTCGTCAATAACGCGGCGTTTCAGGTGCACGCGCCGCGCATCGAGGATCTGACCGAAGAGCATTTCGACCTGACGCTTAAGACGAATCTCTATGGCTATTTCTTCATGGCGCAGGCGGCGGTGGAGCACATGCGGCCGGGAAGCTCCATCATCAACACCGGATCGGTGACGGGTCTGCTGGGCAGCCAGCAATTGCTCGATTACTCGATGACCAAGGGCGGCATCCACGCCTTCACGCGCTCGCTGGCGACGCAACTCGTGCCACGCGGCATTCGGGTGAACGCGGTCGCGCCAGGACCGGTGTGGACGCCGCTAAATCCGTCCGATCGGCCTCCCGAAGGCGTCGCAAATTTCGGCGGCGGCGTGCCCATGAAAAGGCCGGCGCAACCTGAAGAGATCGCGCCGGCCTATGTGTTCCTCGCCTCGCCGCAGTGTTCGAGCTACATCACTGGCGAAATCCTACCGATCATCGGCGGCTATTCGGGCGGCTGATCACGGCAGCTTGGGCATTGTCTCCAGCAGCACGCCGTAGCCGCTCTTCGGCTCGTTGATGTGCAGGCGCTTCATGATCTCCCAGACGCGCGCGGGCTGCGGGTGGATCACCGGCACCTGAAGATCCTGCTCCAGCAGCTTGATGATGTGCAGCGTGCGCCAGCCCGAGCCGAGCATGTAAATGGCGTCGGCCCCCTTCTGCTTCAGGAAGGCCTTCTTGATGAAAGCGTAGACCTGTTCGCCCGACAGTTCCTGCGCCTTGTCGAACGGCACCTCGATGCCTTCCATGCACTTCACCTTGAAGCCGGCGTCGGTGAAATACTGTGCGAACTGATTGTTGATGTCGCCCTGAAAGTAGGTCGCGCCGACGAAGCTCTTCACCTTCAGCGCCTTCATGGCGGTGATCTGGTTCTGTCCCGATGTGAAGATCGGCGTCTTGAACTTCTTCTCCCAGTCCCGGATCGTCTTCGCTTCGCCCTTGAGGCCCTGCACCATGAAGGGCGGCGCCCCAGAGGGATGGATCAGGTCGCAGCCCTGCTCGGCCAGATGTTCGATCTGCTCCTCATAGCCTTTCATCACGGTCTTGAATTCGCTGACCGTACCTTTGCGGATGTTGCAGTGGAGCGACAGCACGCCCACGCCCTCCGGCAATAGACGGATCACCTCTTCGGTCGATCCCGGCCGCAAGGTGGGATGCACCATGCCGATCACGCCGCGCCAGCTCGAAAATGCCATCAGAATCTCCTGTCCGTGAAATTACTTGCGCACCGCGGCGTCGATTTCGTTGTAGCGGGCGATCACGTCTTTCGGCGTCGCCTGCATCTTGGCGATCACGTCCCGCACAGCGTCGCCGTCGATGGCGCTGATCTCGATGTTCACCTTCTCGGCGTCGGCGAGGAAGTCCTTGTCCTTCACCATCTCGGTGAACGCGAACTTCAGCGCCTTGGCACGCTCTTCCGGCAGGCCGGGCGGCGCAAGGAACGGCAACGCGGCGAGGAACGGCAATTCGGCGAATTCGATGAGGGCCTTCTTGGCCGGATCGGAAACGAGTTCCTGTCCGGTCGGCACGTCCGCCAGCGCCGGCAGGCGCGTATCGCGGCCAAACTGGATCAGCGGCCGAACGAGCTTGCCATTCCACAGATGCGGCTGGCCGGCGCGCACGGAATTGTAGCCGATCACCTGTCCGTCGAGTTCGCCGCTCTGCATGGCGATGAACATCGGCGCCGCGCCCGGATAGCCTCGGATGATGTCTATGTTCAGACCGAGCACGAGCTTCGCCAGCATGGCGAACGTGAGGTTGGTGGAGCCGGGCTGGTCGCCGCCAAGTTTCAGCGTGACGCCCGGCTTGCGTAGATCGTCAGGCGTCTTCGCAGGATGTTGTGAGTTGATGGCGACCAGATAGCGATCCTGCGCGTAGGACGATAGCGACCCCAGCCACGTGAATTTCAGCGGATCGAACTTGACGTTCGAGTCGCCCTGCACGGCGAGTTGCGCCGTGCCGCGCTGGATGATCGAGATCACAGTGCCATCGCGCTCGGCCGTGTTGTAGAGTTTGTTGGCGGCCACAAGGCCACCGCCGCCCGGCGTGTTTTGCACCACGATGTTGGGCTTGCCCGGCAGGAAATTACCGAGGTGCCGCGCCACGAGACGCCCCGAGATGTCGTTGATGCCGCCCGGCGAGGTCGGCACCGTTAGGGTGATGGTGCGGCCGCGGTAGAACTGCTCGACGGATTGCTGCGCCAGCGCAGGCGCTGCGACCATCGCCGCAAAGCCCGCAACCAGCGCAGGGGCGCGCAAGGATAGTCTCATGGCGTTTCCTCTCGTGATTACGGCAGCGACGGCATGGTCTCGAGCAGCATGCCGTAGCCCTTGCGCGGCTCGTGCACATGCAGGCGTTTCTGGAACTCCCACACGCGCGCCGGCACCGGATGTATGACAGGCACTTCGAGATCCTTCTCGAGCATGTCGATGATGTTCAGC
>CANJEY010000166.1 GCA_947472615.1 Beijerinckiaceae bacterium | reverse complement strand
GCCGACATCGCCGCTTATCGCTCCTCCATTCTGGGCAGCATCGCGGCGAACAAGCGCTATCCGGAATCGGCTCGCGCGCGGGGCGCCAGCGGCCAGCCGGTCGTGGCGTTCCGGGTGGATGGCGCCGGGCGGGTTGGCGGCGTGGCCTTGACGCGATCGAGCGGCGAAGCCGACCTCGACGCCGAATCGCTCGCCATGGTCCGCCGCTCGGGACCGTTCCCGCCACCGCCGGGCGGAACCGTGCAATCGTTCAACGCCGTCATCAACTACCGGCTGTACTGAACGCCTTGACCCCCGCGGACGCATGGGGCATTGCGCGGCCTGACCCCACGAGGATTCCCGCATGCCGGATTTCGCCAGCAGGCTGACGGCGGTCGCCGGAGCCGTCGAGCAGATTCTCGACGCGATCCTGTCGGCCGAGCCCTTGCGCGGCGAAACCGCCCGGCCTGCCCGCCTGCTCGCCGCCATGCGCCATGCGACGCTCGACGGCGGCAAACGCTTGCGCCCGTTCCTGCTGATCGAGGCGGCGCGCCTGTTCGGCGCGCACAACGATGGCGTCCTGCGCGCCGCCTGCGCGCTGGAACTCGTGCACTGCTATTCGCTCGTCCACGACGATTTGCCGGCGATGGACGACGACGATCTGCGCCGCGGCCGTCCAACCGTCCACAAGGCGTTCGACGACGCCACGGCGATTCTGGCGGGCGACGCGCTGCTGACGCTGGCCTTCGACGTGATGGGCGACGAGCCCACCCATCCCGACGCCGCCGTCCGCGCCAGCCTCGTGGTCGGCCTCGCGCGCAACTCGGGGCTCGGCGGCATGGCGGGCGGCCAGATGTTCGATCTCGATGCCGAAAAAGCCGCCGCGCCGCTCGACCGCGCCGCTGTCGAGCGCCTTCAGGCCATGAAGACCGGCGCGCTGCTGCGTTTCGCGGTTGAGGCCGGCGGGATCATTGGCGGCGCATCGCCCGCTGATCTGGCGGCGCTGTCGGATTACGGCGCGGCGCTGGGCGCAGCCTTCCAGATCGCCGACGACATTCTCGACGCCGAGGGTGAGGCCGAACAACTCGGCAAGCGCGCCGGCAAGGACGCCGACCGCAACAAGGCGACGCTCGTGTCCATCCTCGGCCTCGACGCCGCCAAGAGCCTGCGCGATGAACTGGCGCAGCGGGCCGAGTCGGCGCTCGCGCCATTCGGTCCGGGGGCAGACACATTGCGCGCGGCGGCGCGTTTCACCGCGACACGCGACCATTAATGACGCGCGCCGTTCATCCTCCAAAGGACTGGCCGGCATGACAGAAACGACCGACGCGAATTACCGGCGCCATAAGCTCTGGCGCAACCTCATCGCCCGCAAGCGACTGGTCAGCTGCATCGCACTCGGTCTGATCATGCTCGGCATGCAACCGGACGTCTGGCGTTTCGAGACCAGAGTGCTGATCGCCTGGAACGTTGGCACTTGGCTCTACATTGGCTGGGCCACGCTGCTCATGTCGGGCGCCGATGAAGCGCATATCCGCCGACAGGCGCTGATGGCGGACGAAAGCCGCTTCGCGGTGCTCGCGTTGGCGATCCTCGCCGGCTTCGCCAGCCTCGTCGCCATCATCGCCCAGCTGGGCGTCGTGAAGGAGATGCACGGCCTGCTGAAAGGCCTGCACCTCGGCCTCGCCATGGCGACGATCATCAGCGGCTGGACCTTCATCCATCTGACCTTCGCGTTGCACTACGCGCACGAATATTTCGTCGAACGCGGCAATGAAAAGGAGCTCGCGCCAGAGCTACGCGGCGGCCTGACGATCCCCGGATGCCAGAGACCGGAATTCGGCGACTTCCTCTATGTGGCCTTCGTCATCGGCGTCGCCTGCGCCACCGCTGATGTGAACATCACCTCCAAACCGATGCGCCGCGTGGCGCTCGTGCATTGCGTGCTGTCGTTCTTCTACAACACGACGATTCTGGCGCTGACGATCAACATCGCGGCCGGGCTGATTTGAGGGGCGCGCTCATTTCCAAACCGTCATTGCGCCGAGCGCAGCGACGAAGCAATCCAGCGGTCAATTTAAATTCAAGGATTGCTTCGCGTAGAGCGTCGATAGGCCCGGCTTTGCGCCGCCCCGTTGGCTCCCGATGACTCTCTGATCTGTGGCGCGCCGCCAGTCGCCTACCGCAAATCCTCGCCCCGCCCCCACGTAATCAGCGGATCGGTCGCGACGCCGAAGGCCACGATGCGGTCGACGAGCTTCTTCGAAAAGATTTCGTCATCGCCGAGCGGCGACCGCACCAGAAACGATCTCTGCTTCAGCGCCTCGACAAGATCGGGCTCCTGCACATCGACGAAATCGCGCGGCAAACGGGTGAGTTTGTCTTCATCCGACAATGCAAGCTTGCGGCGCTTCAGCGTCTTGATGAGCTCCCGGTAACGGTCCGGCCGGCCACGGATCGACTTGCGCAGATCCTTCAGGAACGGTGGATCGGGATGATAGAAGCCCGCGCCCAGAAAGCAGCCTTTCGGGTCGATGTGGATGTACAGAAGGCCGTTGATGTCCTTCTTCTCGCCGCTGCGCGTCAGCACCGCGCCCGCATGCGTCTTGTAGGGAGACTTGTCGTTCGAGAATCGCACGTCGCGGTTGAGACGGAAGATCGCCTTCTTGGGATCGCCAGACAGCCGCACATCCTTCTTGATGAAAGCCGCGCTGAGATCTGTGACCAGCGCTCCGAACGGCGCCTTCACCTGCTCGTCGTAGATGGCGCGGTTCTGGTCGAACCATTCCTTCGTCTGGTGAAACGCCAGCGCCTTGAAGAAGCCGAGCGCCTGCGGCCCGAAACCCTGAAATTCCCCCACGGACGCCTCGCTATTCTGCAGCGCTGCGCGCGCCGAACCGGCGCTCGATGTAATCCTGCACGATCTGCTTGAACTCCGCCGCGATGCCCGCGCCGCGCAGGGTCATGGCCTTCTGGCCGTCGATGAACACCGGCGCGGCCGGCGCCTCGCCGGTGCCGGGCAGCGAAATGCCGATATCAGCGTGCTTCGACTCGCCCGGCCCGTTGACAATGCAGCCCATGACGGCGACGTTGAGCGTTTCGACGCCCGGATATTTCGCCCGCCATCCCGGCATCTCGTCGCGAATATGGGACTGGATGTCGCGCGCCAGTTCCTGAAACACCGTCGAGGTGGTTCGCCCGCAGCCGGGACAAGCCGCCACCAGCGGCACAAAGGTGCGGAAGCCCATCGTCTGCAGCAATTCCTGCGCGACGGTGACTTCGATCGTGCGGTCGCCGCCCGGCTCCGGCGTCAGCGACACGCGGATCGTGTCGCCTATGCCCTCCTGCAACAGAACGCCCATGGCGGCCGACGAGGCCACGATGCCTTTCGAGCCCATGCCGGCTTCGGTCAGGCCAAGATGCAGCGCATAATCGGAGCGCCGCGCCAGCATCCGGTAGACCTCGATCAGATCCTGCACGGCGGACACCTTCGCCGACAGGATGATGCGGTCGCGCGCCAGCCCGATCTCTTCCGCCCGCTCGGCCGAATAGAGCGCCGAGCGCACCATGGCCTCGCGGGTCACGGCGCGCGCCTCGATCGGCCGCACGGATTTGGCGTTCTGATCCATCAGCGTGGTCAGCAGATCCTGATCGAGCGAGCCCCAATTGGCCCCGATCCGCACCGCCTTGCCGTGCCTGATCGCCTGTTCGACGATGGCCGAGAACTGCCGGTCCTTCTTGTCCTTGAAGCCGACATTGCCGGGGTTGATGCGGTATTTGTCGAGCGCCTCCGCGCAGGCCGGATGATCGGCCAGCAGCTTGTGGCCGATGTAGTGGAAATCGCCGACGATCGGCACTTCGACGCCGGCGCGCAGCAGGCGTTCCTTGATGTGCGGCACGGCGGCGGCCGACTCGTCGCGATCGACCGTGATGCGCACCATCTCGGAGCCCGCGCGAGCCAGATCGCTCACCTGCCGCACCGTCGCGTCGATGTCCGCCGTGTCGGTGTTGGTCATCGATTGCACCGCGATCGGCGCGTCGGCCCCAACGGTCACCGCGGCCCGGCCGGTCCCGACCCGCACGGCGATGGTGCGATGGCGGGCCGACGGCGCGGCGGTTTCGGCGTCCTGAGGCGACAGAAGCGGGATGGTCATGGCGGTCGGTCCTCGAAAGTTCAGGCGGCCTGACAGGCGGCGCATGTGCCTGTCACTTCGATGACGCGGCTGCGTGGCGAAAATCCCACCTGCTGCGCCACCGCCTCGAGACTTCGCTGCATGGGCTCTGACGTCGCTTCCGCGACGGCCCCGCAGGTGTCGCAGATGAGGAACGCCACCGGATCGCTCGCCTCGTGGCCGTGATCGCAGGCCAGAAACGCGTTGCGCGACGCGAGGCGGTGCGCGAGCCCGTTCTCGACGAGAAAATCCAGCGCCCGGTAGATCGAGATCGGCGCGGGCCGCTTGCCCGACAGATCCGCGATGCGGTCGATCATCTCGTAGGCGCCGAGCGGCTGGCCGGCGGTTTCCAGCACGTCGAGAATGCGGCGGCGTCCGGGCGTGAGTTCGCGCCGCAACCGTTCGGCGTCCTCGCCATGGTCGTGGCGATGGGAATGGGCCGTGCGGTCGCCGGGAGCTGAAGCCATCATCGGCTGAATATAGCCGCCGAATCACAGCTTTTCGACCTGATTCGTCATCCCTTCGTGGCGGTCGCGTTTTATTGTGCAATGCAGTATAAATCGGCCATCGTCCTTCGAAGGAGTCTCCCATGCTCAAGTCCCGCAACGCTGTCGTCACCGGATCGACCAGCGGCATCGGCCTCGCGATCGCACGCGCGCTGGCCAAGGAAGGCGCGAACGTGATGATCAACGGCTTCGGCGAGGCGGCCGCCATCGAGACAGAGCGCGCCGGGATCGAGGCCGATTTCGGCGTCAAGGCGGTCTATTCGTCAGCCGACATGACCAAGCCGGCAGAAATCGCCGCCATGATCAAGGATGCGGAGACGAAGCTCGGCTCGGTCGACATTCTGGTCAACAACGCCGGCATCCAGTTCGTGTCGCCGATCGAGGAATTCCCGATCGAAAAGTGGGACCAGATCATCGCCATCAACCTGTCATCGGCGTTTCACGCCATCCGGGCCGCGGTGCCGGGCATGAAGGCGCGCAAATGGGGCCGCATCGTCAACACGGCCTCGGCGCATTCGCTCGTCGCCTCGCCGTTCAAATCCGCCTATGTCACCGCCAAGCATGGCATTGCGGGTCTCAACAAGACCGTGGCGCTGGAGCTGGCCACGTTTGGCGTCACCTCCAACTGCATCTCGCCGGGCTATGTGTGGACGCCGCTGGTCGAGAAGCAGATTCCCGACACCATGAAGGCCCGCAACATGACGAAGGAGCAGGTCATCAACGACGTGCTGCTGACCGCCCAGCCGACCAAGCAATTCGTCACCGTCGATCAGGTGGCGGCGCTGGCGGTCTATCTCTGCTCCGACGCCGCCTCGCAGATCACCGGCGCGAACCTCTCCATGGACGGCGGCTGGACCGCCGCGTGAAGCGCCCAGCCGCCATCGACTGGGACGGCCACAAGAAGGTCAATCTGGCCCTGCAGGGCGGCGGCGCGCATGGCGCCTTCACCTGGGGCGTGCTCGACAGGATTCTGGAGGACGGCCGCCTCGACATCGAGGCCATGACGGGCACGAGCGCGGGCGCGATGAACGCCGTCGTCATGTGCGAAGGCTATCTGGAAGGTGACCGCGAGGGCGCGCGCAAGAAGCTCGCGGACTTTTGGAAGTCGGTGAGTTCCGAGAGCGCCCTGTCGCCGATCCAGCGTCAGGCGTTCGACACGTTATTCAAGGGCTGGAACCTGCAGCAGACGCCAGCCTACTGGTGGCTCGACATGCTGACGCATTACGCCAGCCCATACGAGTTCAATCCGCTCAACATCAACCCGCTGCGCGATCACCTGTCGCGCATGGTGGACTTCGAGAAGGTACGGGCCTGCGATGCGATCAAGCTGTTCATCGCGGCCACCAATGTTCACACCGGCAAGATCTCGGTCTTCGAGCGCCAGCATCTGACGGCCGATCACGTCATGGCGTCGGCCTGCCTGCCGTTCCTGTTTCAGGCGGTGGAGATCGACGGCGTACCGCACTGGGACGGCGGCTACATGGGCAATCCGGCGCTGTTTCCGCTGTTCTACAAGAGCGCCTGCCCGGACATCGTCATCGTGCAGGTAAACCCGATCTCGCGCGAAACGACGCCCCGCACCGCCCGCGACATTCAGGATCGCATCAACGAGATTTCGTTCAACGGCGCGCTTATGGGCGAGTTGCGCTCGATCGATTTCGTCAACCGGCTCGTCGACGAAGGGAAGCTGTCGCGCGAACGCTACATGCGGCCGATCATGCACCGCATCGCGGGCGGGCGCGAGCTGATGGATTTCGGCGCATCGTCGAAAATGGATACGTCGTGGCCGTTCCTGACGCAGCTGCGCGACATCGGCCGGGCGGCCGCGACGCAATGGCTGGATGCGAACTACGACAAGATCGGCGTGGAGAGCACGCTGGACACGCGGCTGGCGTTCGCATGACGCGGCCGCAATAGCGGAAGCGGCGCTTCAGCCCGGCTTTCGGGAACTTTTGTTTGCACGAAGCGTCCCGGGGGCGGAGGCTCCCATGTCCTATTCGCGCTTTACGGCCATGATCGTCACGTCCACGATCGTCATGTTCGGCCTGATGTATCTGAACACATGGGCTGCCGATCATGTGTTCTTCAGCCAGACGCGGCTGTGGATGGCGCTGCTGATGGGCGCCGCGATGGCGATTCTCATGCTCGGCTTCATGTGGAGCATGTACGAGAACTCGCGCCTGAATGTCGCGATCCTGCTGGTTGGGGCGATTGTCGGCGCGGCGTCGCTCTATCTGGTCAGAAGTCAGGCGACCGTTTCGGATGTCGCGTACATGAAAGCCATGATTCCCCATCACTCCATCGCGGTGATGACCAGCGATCGGGCGCATATCCGCGACGCGCGGGTCCGCAAACTGGCCGATGGAATTCTGGAAGCGCAGGTGCGGGAGATCGGCGAGATGAAACGCCTTACCGCCGATCTCGAGAGGAATCCGCCACCCTCGACAGCGCCGGATTTGCCGCCACGCGAGGTCGGGCAATAGCGCCGACATCAGGCCCGGAACCGCCACACGCTCGTGCGCTTGATCTCCGCATCTTCCAGATCGCGCGTCACCGGCACCTGATAGTCAGCGATGGCTTCGAGTCGTTCGCGCGCCAGATAGGAGCGGCCGGGGTCGCCGATCAGCACAGTCGCACCGCGCCTGCGCAGCGCATCGAGCCAGTCCGTCACCGCGCCCGCCATGTCGCGCTCATAGGATACGTCGCCCGCCAGAGCGACGTCCCAGCCGTCGTCCCGGCCGACGATGTCTTCCAGCCGCACGCTGACCGCCACGCCGTTGAGGTCCGCATTGAGGGCGATCGCCGCCGCCGCGAACTGGTCGATCTCGCAGGCCTCGACGCGCGCCGCGCCGGCCTTCATGGCGGCGATCGCCACAAGGCCAGAGCCGGATGCAAAATCCAGCACGCGCTTGCCGCGCACCACGTCCGGATGATCGAGCACGTAACGCGCCAGCGCCTGCCCGCCGGCCCACGCGAAAGCCCAGAACGGCGGCGGCAGGCCCATCTCGCCGAGTTCCTCCTCGGTCTTCTGCCACAGCGCGGTCGAGTCGTCGGCGAGATGCAGGCGGATTTCCGGCGCGTGAGGAACCAGCAATACGCGCGTGTTCTGACGGATGAAGCCGGGACGATCGAGCGCGGGGGGATAGCTCATGTCATAAGGTCGAATATGTCCGGAGGGTGAACGCCAACTCGACCATACCCTTTCGGGATCGTCGAAACGATGCTTTCCATCCCTCAAAGCAGAAAAGCGAAACGTGGACGCCACATCTGCGGCAAGACCCATTCAGGTTTGCCCTATCATTTTCAATTTCCAAAATTCCCACTCGGAGCCGCGTTTGCGATAGACGACAAGGAAAACGGCAGCTTCAAACTGTCCCTTAATTCGACCTCCCATTCGAGATCGGCCGTCCCATACGCGAGCAAACTGCACAACTGCTCGCTGATAGTCATGGCTGAACAGTGGCAACGAAACGGACAATCTAGGGATAGTTATAGCCGACAAATTGGGATCGGCTTCCAAACGCCGGAACTCAGATGCCGTAAACTTCTCTTGCGTTTCGCCGTCGCATATCTCGGCCTCGAGGCCCACATTTGCACCGAGAAGGTCCTGCAGATGCGTCGAAACACCGCTCGTGGCGGCGTTTATGGCTCGTCTTGATCCAAGCCAGCGCAATGAATCCCACATGTCATATTCAAAGGGATAGAGTTCTGCCGGCAGCTCGCAGGTGGAAAAATGGCGATCCTGTTCAAGTTGTATTTTCTCCATCACGGCAGTGATGATGGATTTCGATTCACGATTCAGGCGAGATTCCTCAGCGATCCCATTCGACGCCGCAGCGATCAAAACCATCAATTGAAACGCCAGCAATCGACAGAGACGAGCCATATCGGCGCCCTCAACCCGAACGAAATGCTGAATTGAGAGCAGCGTTTCGCATCCACCCCAGCCCGTCCATCGTCCCGCCACGCGGCCGGTACTCCGCCGCGACCCAGCCATCCCAGCCACGCCGCGCGATTTCGGCGAAGATCGCCGCGTAAGCGATTTCGCCCTCGTCGGGCTCGGCGCGGCGCGGCACGGAGGCGAACTGGAAATGGCCGATCCAGTCCCAGTGCCGCTCCATGCGGCGCAACAGATCGCCCTCCATGATCTGGATGTGATAAAAATCGAACATGAGCCGCACGTTGTCGCGGCCAAGGTCTTTCAGCAGATCCACCACATCGTCGGACCGCGATACGAACCAGCCCGGCCGGTCGTATCGATTGATCGGTTCGATCAGCAGCCGGACGCCCGTATGGCGCGCCTGATCGCTGGCCCATTCCATGTTGCGCAGAAAGACGTCGCGGGCGCGGGGCCGTACATCGGCGGGCGGAACG
>CANJEY010000165.1 GCA_947472615.1 Beijerinckiaceae bacterium | reverse complement strand
TCGTTCTTCGTGCAGGTGTTCGCGCTCGTCACGCCGCTGTTCTTTCAGGTCATCGTCGACAAGGTGCTGGTGCACAAGGGCTACTCGACCCTGTTCGTGCTCGTCGGCGGACTGGTGGCGATCGGGCTGTTCGACGTGGTGCTGCAATTCCTGCGCACCTATGCGCTGTCGCACACCACGAACCGCATCGACGTCGAGCTCGGGCAGCGGCTGTTCTATCATCTGCTGCGCCTGCCGCTCGGCTATTTCGAGACGCGCTCGGCCGGCCAGACCGTGGCGCGCGTGCGCGAACTCGAGAACGTGCGCCAGTTCCTCACCGGGCAGGCGCTGTTCTCGTCGCTCGACTTCGTCTTCACCTTCGTGTTCTTCGCGGTGCTGATCGCCTATTCGTGGCAATTGTCGCTGATCATCATCGGCTCGGTGCCGATCTATGTGCTGATCGCCACCGTGCTGCGCCCGCCGCTGCGCGAGCTGGTGAAGGAGAAGTTCAATCGCGGCGCGATCAGCCAGCAGTTTCTGGTCGAGACCGTGGTGGGCATGCACACCGTCAAGGCCTCGGCGGTCGAGCCGATCATGCAGACCCAGTGGGAAGAGCGCCTCGCCGCCTATGTGCGCACCGCCTTCAACACCACCATGCTGGCGGCCGGTGGCCAGAACGCGATCCAGTACGTCAACAAGCTGACCACCGCCATGATCCTGCTGTTTGGCGCGAAGGCGGTGATCGACGGCAATCTGACGGTCGGCGAGCTGGTGGCGTTCAACATGATCGCCGCGCAAGTGGCGCAGCCGATCCTGCGCCTGTCGCAGCTCTGGCAGGATTTTCAACAGGTGCAGGTGTCGGTCGACCGGCTCGGCGACATTCTCAACACCCCGATGGAGCCCTCGTCGCAGTCGCGCATCGTGCTGCCGCCTCCCAAAGGCGCGATCGAGTTCCGCAACGTCTCGTTCCGCTATCGGCCGGATGGGCCGTTCGTCCTCAAGGGCCTGTCGCTGGGCATTCGTCCCGGCGAGGTCATCGGCATCGTGGGTCCGTCGGGGTCGGGCAAGTCGACGCTGACCAAGCTGGTGCAGCGGCTCTATTCGCCCGAGGAAGGCCAGCTCTTCCTCGACGGCGCGGACATGTCGCAGCTCGATCCGTCGTGGCTGCGCCGCAATACCGGCGTGGTGCTGCAGGAGAACCTGCTGTTCAACCGCACCATCCACGACAACATCGCGCTGGGCGATCCGGCCATGCAGCGGGCCCGCGTCATCGCGATCGCCAAGCTGGCCGGCGCCGACGAGTTCATCAACAAGCTGCCGCAAGGCTACGACACGATGATCGAGGAGCGCGGCGCCAACCTCTCGGGCGGCCAGCGCCAGCGCATCGCGATCGCGCGCGCGCTCGCCACCAATCCGCCGATCCTGATCTTCGACGAGGCGACCTCGGCGCTCGACTACGAGAGCGAGCGCATCATCCAGCAGAACATGCGGCAGATCGTTCAAAACCGCACGGTGATCATCATCGCGCACCGGCTGGCGGCCGTGCGCCCATGCAACCGCATCATCGGCATGGTGGACGGGCGCATCGTGGAGGCCGGCAGTCACGATGAGTTGCTGAAGCGTCCGGGCGGCCTCTACGCGCGCCTGCGGGCGCTGCAGAACGAACAGGCGACCCAATGAGCGCGGTCGTGCAGAAGACCCCGCCGCCGGCCGCCCCACAGGCTGCGCCGCAGAAGCCGCGCTGGCAGGATGGCGACCACGAGTTCCTGCCGGCCGCGCTGGAGATTCTCGAGACGCCCGCCTCGCCGGTGCGTATGTGGCTGCTGATCATCATCTGCGCCTTCGTGGTGGCGGCGATCGGCTGGGCCTATGTGGGCCATATCGACATCATCGCCAGCGCGCAGGGCAAGATCCAGCCGCTCAGGGCCGTGAAGGTGATCCAGCCGCTCGATCCCGGCAAGGTGCAGACGATCGCGGTGACGAACGGAACCCACGTGAAGGCCGGCGACGTTCTGGTGCGGCTCGATCCGTCCGAGGCCGCCGCCGACGTCGAGGGCGCGACTGCGGCGCTGGCCTCCTTCCAGGCTGACGCGCTGCGCCGCGCCGCCTCGATCCGCGCCGCCCGCGCCGGCTCGTTCGAGCCGCCAGCCATCGTCTGGCCCGACAGCATTCCGGCCCGTATCCGGCAGCGCGAGGAGCGCGTGCTGGCGGGCGATCTCGGCCATCTCGCGTCCAACATCGCCAGCCTGCATGCGCAGCGCGACCAGAAGCAGGCCGAGGTCGATCGGCTGACCAGCACCATCGCCTCGCAGGAAGAGCTGATCCTCATCGACGAGGAGCGCGTCAAACTGCGCGCCGTGCTGGAAAAGCAGCAGCTCGGCTACAAGCTGACGCTGTTCGACGCCATGGACGCGCTGCAGCAACAGCGCACCAATCTGCTGCAGCAAAAGGGCCAGCGTTCCGAATCCGGCGCCGCGATCCGATCGCTCGACCGCGAGGCCGCCAAGGCGGTCGAGACCTTCATCGCCGAGAACTCGCAGAAGCTAGCCGACGCCGAGCGGCAGGCTGACGACTTCGGCCAGCGCCTCGTCAAGGCGACCGCCAAGCTCGATCACATGACGCTGACCGCGCCCACTGACGGCGTCGTGCAGGCGCTGTCGCTGAACACGCCCGGTCAGGTGGTGACGACCGGCGTCGAACTGATGCGCATCGTGCCGAGCGAAGCCTCGTTCGAGATCGAATGCTACCTGCCCAACAAGGACATCGGCTTCGTCAAGGTCGGGCAGGAGGCGATCATCAAGATCGACGCCTTCCCGTTCACCCGCTACGGGTCGATCAACGCCCGCGTGACGCGCGTCGCCCGCGACGCCATTCCGGAGCCGGACGCGCAGGCGCTGGAAGGCAATCCGGCGGCGCAGAAACGCCCCTCCGCCTTCGCCACTGCCGAGCGCACCCAGAACCTCGTGTTCCCGATCACGCTGACGCCCGACAAGACCTTCGTCAACGCCGACGGCGTGCAGGTCCCGCTCTCGCCCGGCATGTCCGTCAGCGCCGAAATCAAGACAGGATCACGCCGAATCCTTGAGTTCGTCTTCTCGCCGCTGGTGGAGATCGGTTCGAAGGCGCTCAACGAGAGGTAGGTTCGCCTTTCTGGTGGACGCTTCTAACTTCCGGGCTCGGCACCGCCGCCCCGGAATGACGCCAGAGACAGGCTCTCGAACGCGAACGCCCTCCGGACGGCGTGCGTCCGGAGGGCGTCTCGGTTTGCTGCCGGGGGAGAGAGATCCCGGCGGCTGCCGGTCTCTCAGTTCTTAAGCAGGTTCATTCAGTTGCAGACGCGGATGCGGCGATAGCCGACGATGTCGCCCCAGCGGTTGGTGACTTCGCGGCGCTCCATCCAGCACTCGCCGCCATAGACGCGGGCCGGGGCGTAGTAGCCGGGGCCAGAATGCGCATGGGCTGCACCGGCCGCGATCGCGCCGATCGCCAGGGCTCCGATGACGCCAGCCGCAATCGCGCCGCCGTTGCGGGCAGAAGCCGGGGTCGCCGAAGAAAGAACGGTCATGCCGATCGTCAGGGCGGCGAGGGAAGCGGTCAGGGTCTTCTTGAAATTCGTGTTCATGGCTCTCTCCTGTTGATCTGCCGTGGGCTTGTCCCGTTCGGCGATGTTTGGAGATTAGTCACCATAACGGCGGAGCGATGTGCGCGGACGCACGCGGCGAAGAACTACGATTTCTAAAGCTTAAACAGTGAGCCTTTGCCCGACCACGGTCAGTCATCCCGGACGCCAATGCGATCCGGGATTCATAGGCTGCCACAAGGGATAGGAAGTCTGGATTCCGGGTTCGGCCTCGCCGCCCCGGAATGACATGCAGTCCAGTCAAAGTGGTCGAATCTACTGCCCCAGCTTCTTGCGGCGGGCCATATTCAGCCCCTCCACCAGAATGCTGAAGCCGATCGCCGCGTAGACGAACCCCTTCGGCACGTGGAATCCGAAGCCATCCGCCAGCAGCACCGCGCCGATCAGGATCAGGAACGCCAGCGCCAGCATCTTCACCGTCGGGTGACGGTTGATGAACGACGCCACAGAGGTCGCAGCGACCAGCATGACGATCATGGCGATGATCACCGCCGCGGACATGACCCAGATATTGTCCGCCATGCCGACCGCCGTGATCACACTGTCGAGCGAGAACACGATGTCGAGCATCACGATCGTACCGATGACCCCCGAAAACGAGATCGCCTTCGCGGTCGGCGACGCCTCGTGATCCTCGCCTTCGACGAGGCCATGAATTTCAGCCGTACCCTTGTAGAGCAGAAACAGGCCGCCGCCGATCAGGATCAGATCGCGCCACGAAAAATCCTGGCCCAACAGGGTGAACAGCGGGTCTTTGAGCCCGACGATCCAGGCGATCGAGGCGAGCAGGCCGAGCCGCATGATCAGCGCGAGCGACAACCCAATGCGGCGCGCCAGCGCGCGCTTCTCGGCCGGCAGCTTCTCGGTGGTGACGGCGATGAATATGAGATTGTCGACGCCCAGAACCACTTCCAGAATGGTCAGCGTGACGAGGCTCGCCCACAGATTGGTGTCGGCCCACCAGCTCATCGGACGTTCATCCGCAAAGACACGTCCGCAAATTCCACAATCAGCACATCAGGCTCGCATCAGACCGCGCTATCGCGCCTGCGCACATTTGGGTGCGCGGCGCGCAACGTCAACCAGCGGACGAGAAAGAATTCAGGTTTCGGCCAGACGTTCGAGCCGGGGCACATCGAGCAGACGCACGCCGTCGGGCACGATCACGATCGCCTTTTCGCGCGCCAGACGGGTCATCAGACGGCTGACGGTCTCGACCGTGAGGCCCAGAAAGTCGCCGATATCCTGACGGGTCATGGGCAGCGGGATCGTCACCGACGCGCCCGAGATGCGCGCCCAGCGCTTGCGCAGGCCGATCAGGAACGAGGCGATCTTCTCCTCCGCCGTGCGACGGCCGAGAATCACCATCTGGTCCTGCGCCAGCGACAATTCATGCGCGGCCATCGAGTGCAGACGGCGCAGCAGATGGGGCTTGGTGTCGACGAATTCGGAGAAATCCTGCCTGGTGAACTGGCACGCCGTCACGGGCGTCAGCGCGTCGGCGGAAAAAGCGTTCTTCTCCACCATCGACAGGCCGAGAAAATCGCCCGGCAGCGCGAATCCCACTACCTGACGGCGGCCGTCAGGCAGCAGCTTGTACAGGCGTACGGAGCCGGAGGTCAGATTGTAGACATTGTTCGACGGCTCATCCTGCTCGAACAGGGTCTGCTTCGCATTGACGCAGAAGGCGTGCGACAATTTGTCGAGTTGTTGCAGTTCGTCGGGTTCGAGTGCAGCGCAGACGGACAGGGTACGGACGCGGCAATGCTCGCAATCCACCGTCGACTTCTGATTTGGGCACAGGCCCAGATGATGGTGGCGCTCGGCAGGCCTGGTCATCGCGTCCACGGAATGCTCCTCGGAGTCAGGCGTCGGCCGGCGGACGAAAGCGGGCCAACGTCAGGTTGCGCTTACTGAAACCGTCAATTGATCCAAGTCAATGCGACAAAACGGGCGGAAACCAGACTGTACGAATGGACCTGACCTCGCAAGACAATTCTGCGATTTTTCGCACCGTTCCGTTACGGCCGGAGACGGTGCGGCGGGCCTATCCGCTGGTTCACCTGTTCGATCGGGCGCTCGACCTGACCGAATGGACCACATATGCCAAATCGCTCATTCGGCAAAACGCCCGCACCGGCGGACTGAAGGCCATCGAGGACGGACGCGGCTATATCCACGCAGTCTTCGCCTATTCGGTGCGGCGGCACCTGCGGCACCGCAAGCTGCTGCGGGTGAGCGACGTGGTGATCGGCCACCTCCCCGGCCAGATTCTGGCCCAGACCCTGCTCGACAGCATCGCCGAACTGGCCTGCGAATGCGACTGCGAGCGGGTGATGGTCGAACTCGGCGACGGTAGCGCCGCCCGCGAGGCGATGTGGCAAGCGGGGTTTACGCCAACCGACATCGAATGCTTCCTGAACGAACGCACCGGGCAGGAAGCCGGAGTTAGCGCCGCCGAATAGGCTTTCGCTTCCCCGCACCCGACGTTGCCGCTATGACTTCGCCACCGCCGGGGCGGCGGGGAGACGCGTGAATGTCGCAAGCTAGAAGCGCAGCCGGGTTCGAACGAATCGCCTTTCTGTCCTCCGGCACAGCCGAGGCCGATCAGGCGCTCGAGCGGTTGAGCGCGCTCTACGGCGTCTGCGCGCCCGAATTGGCGGACGTGATCGTCGCGCTTGGCGGCGACGGTCTGATGTTGCAGACGCTTCATCGCTTCATGGCCGACGGCAAGCCGATCTACGGTATGAATCGCGGCTCCGTTGGCTTTCTGATGAACGAATATCAGGAGACTGGCCTGCGCGAACGGCTGGCGGCCGCGCAGGCCTCCGTCGTGCATCCCCTCGTCATGCGCGCCACCGACACGAGCGGCCGCGTCTCGACGGCGCGCGCCATCAACGAAGTGTCGATCCTGCGGCAATCCTATCAAGCGGCCAAGATGCGCATCTGCGTCGACGGCAAGGAACGGCTTGGCGAGTTGGTTGCGGATGGCGTGCTGGTGTCCACACCGGCGGGCTCCACCGCCTACAACCTCTCCGCCAACGGTCCGATCCTTCCCCTCGATGCGCCACTGATGGCGCTGACGCCCATCTCGGCCTTCCGGCCCCGGCGCTGGCGCGGCGCCCTTCTGCCCGACAAGGCCAGCGTCGCGATCGACATTCTGGAAGCCGCCAAGCGGCCGGTGGCGGCGGTGGCTGATCACTTCGAGATCAAGGACGTGGCCCGCGTCGAGGTCGCCATGGATCATCACACCGGGCTGATCCTGCTGCACGACCCCGGCCATTCGCTGGACGAGCGAATCCTGCGCGAACAGTTCGGCTACTAGGAGCGGCTTTGCCGTTTCAGGTATTTTAAGCCGGATGCGCGACCTTGACCCACGGCGCGATGGGCGCCGATCGGGTAGCCTCATGTCCTCGTACGAAATCGCCGTCGATCGCCCAGCCAGTACGGCCGCCCACAACCGTCTGTGCATGGGCGTGTTCACGCTCTCGGTGTTCCTGTCGGCGGGCCTTCTGTTCGGCATCCAGCCCATGTTCGCCAAGATGGTGCTGCCGCGCCTCGGCGGGTCGGCGTCGGTCTGGTCCGTCGCCATGGTGTTCTTCCAGACCATGCTGCTGGCGGGCTACCTCTACGCCCATCTGCTGACCCGATATCTGCCGTTCCGCCACGCCGCCGCCATCCATCTCGGCGTCATGGCGATCGCGTTCCTGTCGCTGCCCATCGCCATCGCGACCGGATTCGGACGCCCGCCGGCCGATGGCGAGGCATTCTGGCTGATCGGCCTGTTCTTTTCATCGGTTGGCCTGCCGTTCTTCGCCGTCGCCGGAAATGGACCGCTGCTGCAGGCCTGGTTCGCCCGCTCCGGCCATCCGGACGCCCAGAACCCTTATTTCCTCTATGGCGCGTCCAACATCGGATCGTTCGCCTCGCTCCTGTCCTACCCGCTGATTCTCGAGCCGACGCTGGCGCTGCGCGACCAGTCGCAATGGTGGACGAACGGCTTCGTGGCGCTCGCCGTGCTGATCGCCGGCTGCGCCCTGCTGGTGATGCGCGGCGCCGCCACCAATCCGGCCACCGCGAAACCCGTAGCCGCATCCCCTGCCCCGTCGGTTCGCACCATCGTCGAATGGACGGCACTGTCCTTCGTGCCGTCAGCGCTGCTGGTGGCGGTGACGGCCCATATCGCCACCGACGTCGCCTCCGCGCCGTTCATGTGGATCATTCCGCTGGCGCTGTTCCTCGGCACCTTCGTGCTGGTGTTCCGGGACCGTGAACTCGTACCGATGGGCGCGCTGACCGCCATGCAGCCGCTGCTGCTCGCCGCCATCGCCATCATGATGGCGTTCTCGCGCGGCATGCCGGTGTGGCTGATGCTGGGCGTTCACCTCACGGTGTTTTTCGCCTCGGCGCTGATCTGCCACGCGACCCTGTATCGTCGCCGGCCGCCCGTGGAGCATCTGACCAGCTTCTACCTCTGGATGTCGTTTGGCGGCGCGCTCGGCGGGGCTTTCGCGGGCCTCGCGGCGCCGCACATGTTCAACACGATCGCCGAATATCCGCTCCTGCTCGTCGCCACCCTGATCGGACGCCCCGGCCTGCTCGAAGCCGGCCGCGAAGCGTGGAAGCGCGACGGACTGCCGATCTTCGCGCTCGGTGCGCTCGTGCTCGCGCCGGGACTGATCTTCGACGGCGGCCTGCAGGGCGATCAGGTCATGCTGTTCCTGTATGCGCTGCTCATCCTCAGCCTGCTGATGATGATCCAGAAGGACAAGCCCGTGCGCCTGCTGGCTCTCGCCGTGCTCGCCTTCGGCAGCACGCGCGTTTACGAACTGGGCCTCGGACATGCCGTCTATGCGCGCTCCTTCTTCGGCGTCCACAAGATCGTCGACATCGAGGACGGCAAGGCCCGTTTGCTGTTCCACGGCACCACGATTCACGGCGCTGAGCGCCTGCTGGACGATGGCGGCCACGCAGCGTCCGGCCGGCCGGAAGCCCTGACCTATTACTACGAGGGCGGTCCGTTTCAGGAAGCCATCACGACGGCGCGGGCGCAGGCTGGCGGGCGCCTGTCGCGCGTTGGGCTGGTCGGCCTCGGCGTCGGCGCGCTCGCCTGCAGCCGGCAAGCCGACGAGAGCTGGACCTTCTATGAAATCGACCCGGAACTCGTTCGCATCAGCACAACGTCGGGGCTGTTCCGCACGATGCCTGTCTGCGCAGCGGGCCAGAAGGTCGTCACCGGCGACGCACGCCTGACGCTGGCCGATGAAAAAGAACCCTTCGATCTATTGCTGCTCGACGCCTATTCGTCCGACACCGTACCGGTGCATCTGCTGACGCGCGAGGCGATGGAGCTTTATGGCAAGATGTTGCGCCCCGGCGGCTTGATCGCCATGAACATCACCAATCGCAACATCGGGCTGACCGAGGTTGTCGCCGCCTCCGCCGACGCGGCCGGTCTGGCGATGCTGCGCAAGAAGGATCCGGCG
>CANJEY010000164.1 GCA_947472615.1 Beijerinckiaceae bacterium | reverse complement strand
CTTGAAAGCGCGGGGTCGCCTGTTGGGCTGGGCGTCGATGGCTCGGCCTCCAACGACAATTCGAATCTGATGGAAGGCGTGCGTCACGCGATGATGATCAACCGCCTGCGATATGGCTCCGCCGCCGTTACGCATCTCGATGCGCTGAATTGGGCGACGGCCGGCTCGGCGAAATGTCTAGGCCGCGACGACATCGGAACGATCGCGGTCGGCAAGCAGGCCGATCTCGCGTTCTACACGCTTGATGAATTACGTTTCTCCGGCTCGGGCGATCCGATCGCGGCGCTCGTGCTGTGTGGCGCGCATCGCGCCGATCGCGTCATGGTGGCGGGCGAATGGCGGATCGTGGACGGCGTACCGCCCGGCGTCGACCTCGGAAAATTGCGCGCCGAACATGGCGCTGCGGCGCGGGCCTTTCTCGAAAACGTCTGACGTTCACTCGACCTGCAAGCGATTCAGGCCGAGCGGATTCAGCACCGCGGAATCGTCGATCGAGAACAACAGCGCGCGCTGGTCGCACATGTGACGATGCCACGTCCACAGCGGCACAACGAATGTGTCGCCCTGCTTCCACGCGAAATCGACGCCGCCGATTTCGGTGACGCCCGCGCCCTCGACCACATGCAGCGTCGTTGCATGCACATGCCGATGGCGCACGCCGCGCCATCCCGCGCGCATGGCAGTCATCGCGCAATCGAGCGTCGGCAACGTCGCACCGCCATGCGCGGGATCGACGAAGCGATAGACGCAATCGTCCGCCGGATCAGGCGTATCTCGCGATAAAGCAGCGAGCGCCTTCTCGGTCTCCGCCCATGGAAAGCGGATCGGCTTCCGCGCCGCGCGCGCGTCATACGGCCCCGATCCGCCGCCGCCAGCCAGTTCCTGCCGCTCTGCCGAGTACATTTGCGCGAAGCCGACGCCGAGACCGCGCACGAGCGGCGATACCGCCCCATCGATCCAGATCACGTCGCGCTCGCCCTCATTGTTGTGATCGTGCCATGCAAAATTCGGCGTCGTGATGAAATCGCGGTCCTGCATGGTGAAGCATTCGCCGTCCATCACGGTGTAGGCTTTCGCGCCGCCGCGCACGATGTAGCGCACGGCGTCCATCGTGTGCCGATGCGCGGGCGCGGATTCGCCGGGCAACAGCAACTGGCATCCGACGAGATAGTTTGGCGTCGTGCCGAGTTTCAGATCGGGGTTCTGAAAGCCGACGAACCGACGATACGATTCAGCCTTGGACACGCGATTCACCGCGCCATACGCCATCTGTTCAAGATCGTCCCAATGCCACAGGCGCGGCCGGTATGCGGGCTTGGGCTCGCGATCCGTGTTGCTGCGTTCGCCGATCATCCAGTAGCCGAGCAGATCGCGGCGACGAATTTCGGCGTCGAACGCGTCAGCGTCGGGGGCGATGAAAGCAGGCGTCTGGTCTGTCATGTCTGGTCCGCTCTCGCGATCATTCTACGTCGTCGATCACCGACGCATGAAACAGCTCTTCGGCGCGCAACACGCGCGGCGTGAGCCATTGCGCATGCGCGTACCTCATCATGGCGTCGAGCGCCGTGCGATTGTGGGCGATGTCATAGGTGAAATAATTGTCGCCCATCAGTTTGCGCTGTTCATCGAGATAATGGCTGATCCACGACAACACCAGCACCTGCGGATCAGATCCCTCAATCGCCTCGAACGCCATATCGCGCGCGTGGCGGAAGGCGCGCAGTAGCGCCTGCGGCGCAGCGGGATTCGCCTTCACGAAATCGCCCCGCAACGTCACCAGATGACTGATGGGAAATATTCCTGTGGCGCTGTAATAGGCGCGCTCCTCCGCCGCATAATCTGGAAACAGTCGGCGCGTGCGTGGGTTGCGGCGCACGATCGAGGGCGGCACGTTGGCGTCGATCAGCGCGTCGATGTCCCCATCTGCCAGCATGTCGTCGAGATCGCGCATGTCGCGCGGCCACATTTCATCCTGATAAGCAATGTCGATGGCGCCGGGCGGGATCGGCGTCGCGTCCTTGCGGGCCGACAGCCAATGAATGCGCGTGAGATCGACTCCGTAGTGGTGCTGCAGCGCGCCGCGCGCCCACACGCCCGCCGTGTTCGACCAGAACCGAATGCCTACGCGCTTGCCGTGCAGGTCCTGCGGCGTGCGTATTCCGGCGGCCGCATTGACGAAAATATAGGCCAGCCTGAACTTGCGATTGGGAAACGCCGGGATGGAGACGCATTCCGAAGTCTCGAAGTCGAGCATGCGGCCCGCGAACGGGCAGTCCCATACGTCCGCATCGGCCATGCTGTCGACGATCTCCACATCGAAGCCCTCGACTCCGATCTGCCGCGACGCGATCGGCCGATTGGTGTCGACGGTCGGCTCGCGAAAGAACAGTCTCATCCGTGGCGGCATGTTTCCCCCTGCCCGCCTATGTTGAGCGTGACATCCGTTCATACTGCAATGTTGGCGCAATCCCAATCTGCCAGCCTTGCGGCGTTCCGATCCGCTGCGGTACAAAGGTTCAGGGGTGCCGCTGCGCGGTCCCCAAGCAGACGGGAGGATCGGGCCTTGACCACGCGAGACGCCGCATCGCCGGACATTCACGCCCATCCCCTCACGCGCCTGATGGCCGCGTTCGTTCTCGAGACGCAGGCAAGCGACATTCCAGCCGCCGCGATGCTTTCCGGTCGGCAACTGATCCTCGATACGATCGGCGTTTCGCTTCTCGCCTCGACCCATCGCATCGGCAAGCTGATCAGCGCGCAGGCGAAGGCGCTCGGAGGGCATGCGCCGGTCGCCAGCGTTTTCGGCGGCGGCGACCTGCGGGTCGCGCCGGGGTTCGCCGCGCAGGCCAACGGCACGATGGCGAATGCGCTCGACTACGACGGCGGCGGCCATCTGCCGACCCATATCCTGCCCGCCGTTCTGGCCGTGGCGGAAGAGACCGGCGCCAGCGGGCGGGACGCGCTCGCCGCTTTCGTGCTGGCCTACGAAGCCGCAGGCCGCCTCACCAAAGTCATCGACGCCAAGCGCGAGCAGCACGAAGGTCCGACCTATCGGGGCTGGTGGCATGTGGGGTTGATCGGCCCGCTTGCGGCCGCGCTCGCCGTCTGCCGGCTGAAGAACGCGACGCTCGAACAGACGCTGTCCGCCATCGGCATATCGACTGCAAGTTCGGCTGGCTTTCGCCGCAGCATGGGTACGATGACGAAATCCCTGCATTCGGGCAACGCGGCGCGCGGCGGCATCGAGGCGGCGATGCTGGCGATGAGCGGCTTCACAGGCGATCCCGAAATCGTCGAGGCGCCGCTGGGATTTGTGGCGACGATCGCCCTGCCGGACGAGCGCGATCCGACGCCCGTGACGGTGAAGATGGGACGACCATACCTGCTCGAAAAATCGCCGGGCGTGAAACAATATCCGGCTGTGACGCCTGGCCATGGAATCATCACGGCGTCAATCAGACTGGCGCGCGAGGGCGGCTTCGCGATCGACGATATCGTCGCAATCGAGTCCGACTATCGCACATTTTCGCTGAGCCGCATGGAGGCGCGCGACGAGGAGGAAGCCGGATTCTGTCCGCAATTCCTCATCGCCGCGAGCCTCGTCCACGGCGCGTTTGGTCCATCACAGATCAAACCCGTCGCGATCGCCGATCTACGCGTGCAGGCGCTCAGCAAGCGCGTCTCGCAAATTCCGAAGTCCCCCGGCGACGGCAATGTGGTGACGTTGCGTCTGCGCGACGGCCGCACGTTAAGCGCCCGCGCCAGGGGCGAGCGCGCCTTCGACGCCGCCTATATCGAAACCAAGTTTCGCGACTGCGCTTCGCATGTGCTGAAATCCGGCGCCGTTTCGGCGCTCGTCGAGATCGTCGACGGACTAGAGCGCGAAGCATCCATCGACCGGCTGATGACGCTTTCGCGCGGCGGCTGAACAGATCACCCAGGAGAACCAAATGTCCGCATACAAGGCCACGCCCGCCAAGCTCGCAGACGATCCGCTGAAGCCGGTCCCGATTCCGGCGCAGCCGCCGTTCAAGGAGGGCGTAGCTGATCTCGGCGACACGAAACTCTGGTACACTGATACGGGCGGCGATGGCGTTCCGGTGGTGCTGATGCATCCCGCGTCAGGCAGCGCGCTCATCTGGCTCTATCAACGTCCTGTTCTGGTGGCGGCTGGCTATCGGGTAATCGCTTATTCGCGCCGCGCCTGCCACGGCTCCGCGCCGATGACGCAGGACACGCGCGGCGTCGGATCGGAAGATCTGGTGCGCATGCTGGATCATCTGAAACTCGACAAGGTGCATCTCGTCGCCTGTGCGGCGGGCGGCAGTATCGCGGCGGATTTTGCGATCTCGTATCCCCAGCGGCTGCGCAGCCTCAGCGTCGCGAGCAATGCGTTCAGCGTGACGGATGGCCCGATCGCCGACGCGGCGGCCCGCATTCGTCCTGCCGAATGGAACACGCTTCCGTGGTGGTTCCGCGAACTCGGCCCATCCTATCGCGCCGCCAATCCCGAAGGCGTGAAGCTGTGGATCGAACTCGAAGAGAGTGGCTCCGCGGCGGACGGTCTGCGGCAGGATACCAGGCACAAGATCACCGAAGCCATGCTGGCGAACATGCGCACGCCGACGCTATTGATGACGGGCGCGGCCGACACTTCGACGCCGCCCGCCACGCATCGTCTGCTGGCCGCAAGGCTCCCCGATTGCGAAGTGTTCGTCGTGCAGGAATGCGGACACTCGGCCTATTGGGAACGGCCGGACGTGTTCAATGCTGTGCTGATCGACTTCATTTCGCGGCATTGAGGGCGGCGTTCCCTCGCGACCAATGAAGTCCCTCGTGCTTCGAGACAGCCGCTACGCGGCTTCCTCAGCATGAGGGACTTTTTTCTGATGGTAACGTATTGACCGCAACCCCCAGGCCTCATCGTGAGGAGCGCTGCATGGCAGCGCGTCTCGAAGGACGAGGCCGACTCTGCAGCATTCTAACGCGCTGCATGAAGCCCCTTGGCCAGACTCGTCAGCCCACCTTCACAACGCCGACGCCATCGCGGATGTCCACCTTCGTGTCGTACTTGGCCGACAGTTTCTGGATGCGCGACAGGATGCGCTGCGCCATTTCGCCCTGCGCCGGAACCGGGCGTCCGCGCTGAGAACGGGGCCGCTTGTGGCCGAGGTCGATCGGGTAGATGCGTATTTCCGACAGACGGTCGCCCTCGAAATCGCAGACCGAGAACACCTGTTCCCATTGCAGAGGATCGCCCGCGTGGCCTTTCGTGCCGTGGCCGTAGCGCGTGTCGATGAAATCGGCGGGCGTGGCGCGGTCGCCGAGATTATAGCGCTCATAGGCCTCGGCCGGCAGGTATTTCATCGTCTCGATCTGGAAGATGAACGTGCCGACGCCGTGCAGTAGAGCCTTGCCGTTGTATACTTGCACCGCCATCGGCGATTGCGGTCCATGGGACACGAAGATGTCGGCGCCAGCGTCGATGCAGGCGCGGCCATATTCGAGCGTGTAATCGGCGATATCCTCGATGTCAGAGCGGCGCTCCGCGGTGAACAGCGTCTCGCCGCCCTGCTCGTGGCCGTGAAAGCTGGCGATCACCCGGTCGGCCATGCCGCGCGCGTATTTCACCTGACGCACGTTCTCATTGAGGTCGGTGCGGTTGGGCTCGGTCTTGATCGCGAATTTCGACCCGAGCCGGAAGGTCTTGCCGAGGAAATTGTAGGTATCGTTCGAATTGTTCTTCTCTGGGTCGCCCTGATTGCGGCGGCGCAGAAGTTCCTGTTCCCAACCGATACGGTGGCCGATCTCTCGCAACTGGTTCAACGTGTTCTGATCGACCTCGTAGACCTCCTTGTGGCGGAAGCCGTTGACGCCCGGATGGCCGAGCGTGTCGTAGCGCTGGTCGCCAGCGCGCGCGCTGCCCTTGAACTGGCCGCTGGTGGCGACGAGTGCGATGCGGCCGGTCGCGGTTTCCAGAAACGCCGGCGAGCGCGCCTCGGCCAGATGCCGGCCCGAGCCCGCGTGAGCGATCTCGGCCTCGTCGAGATAGCGCATCGTGTCGAACACGCCCTTCACGCCGTAATCGTCCGCATGGCCGCTGCCGCAGGCGACCATGTTCACCCCGAACCACTTCAGGTCTTTCAGCAATTGTGGTTCGGTGGTGACGTAGCTGCCGCCGCCATTGCGCTGCTGTTGCGGGTCTTCGAGATAATTGTGCACGCAGGATTCGAAATTGGCGAACACCACATCGGACGCCCGCAGCAGATCGCGCATGCGCAGATATTCAGGCTCGCGGAACACCGAGACGGAACGAGACATCATCACGTCGCCCAGCAAGGCGATTGTCTGCTTGGCACTCGACATCGGCGTTTTCCCTCGGCAGTTGTTGTTGGGGGCATTGTAATCCCACTTTTCGCGGGGGGACAATCGCGCGCCGCCGCAAGCGTGGCCGGATTTCATCCGTTGCGCAATGCAGCGAATCCCCAATAGGATATGTCCTGCGCGGCTCCCGCCGCAGCCAGACCGATGCAGCAGGCAGATGAGCCAGACCCAGCCGACCAGCTCGACCGCCGACCTGTTGCTGCACAATGGCATCGTCATCACCATGGACGCCCAACGCCGGGTGCTGACCGATACGTCGGTGGCGATCCGTGATGGCCGCATCGCGGCTGTCGGGCCTGCCGCCGATCTCTCAGCGCAGTTCGCGGATGCACGGCGCATCGACTGCCGCCGCAAGGTCATCATGCCGGGTCTGGTCGATCTGCACGGCTATCTGGGCGGCAGCGTGCTCAAGTCGGCCGGCGAAGACCTCGACGGAACTGCGCGGCGCAATCTTCTCGAGGAAACGCTGTCGTCCTACACCGATGAGGAATGGTGGCAGGTCGAGGCGCAGCTCTGCGCCGTCGAGCGGCTGAAGCTCGGCGTCACCTGCATGTTCTCCATGATGGGCGGCAACGGCACGCGCACAGACGACGTCGCGTTTCCGCAGATCGCCGCCCGCGAGGTGTCGCGCGCCGGAATGCGGATGCGCATCGGCCTCGGACCCGCCCGCCCGCCGTGGCCGCGACCCTACACCTACTGGGCCGACGGCAAGCCCACCGTGCGGGCGGTCGAGTTCGATCAGGTGATCGACAATTGCGAACGCATCTTCAACGATCACGCGCGCAATCCCGATCCGCTGATCGACTATTGCGTCGCCCTGTCGCGCATCGGCAACCAGAACGAACACGATCCGGTCTGGACGCCCGAACGGCAAATCTGGGTCGGCAGGCAGGCGGAAGCCGCCGTGCATCTGATGAAAGCGCATGACGTCGGCTTCTGGACGCATATGTACGGAAATTCGATCGACTATGCGTTCGACGAAAAGCTCGGCCTGTGCGGGCCGCGCAGCATTTTTTCGCATTGCACCGGGATCAGCGAACGCTCCATCGCAATCATGCGCGAGACCGGGTCGCATTGCGCCCATCATCCGCGCGCGGCGCGCACCTATTCGTATCCGGGCCGCTGCCCGCTGCCGGAATTCATCGACGCGGGCGTCAACGTCGGTCTCGGCGCAGACGCGCCGCAAAACCACGACACCGACATGTTCCTCGACATGAAGGCCGCTGTGCGTGCGCAGCGCATGCACTTCAAGGACCCGCGCCTGATTCCGCCCGGCAAGGCGCTGGAAATGGCGACGATCGACGGCTACCGGGCGCTGGGGCTCGATCACGAACTCGGCTCCGTCGAGGCCGGCAAGAAGGCCGACCTCATCACCATCGATCTGGCGCAGCCGCACATGGCGCCTGTCGACATGCCTGTCTATCGGGTCGTCTACAATGCGACGGGTCGCGACGTCGCCGACGTAATCGTCGACGGCAGGGTGGTGATGGAAAAGCGCCAGATGGTCGGCATGGACGAGAACGATCTGCTCGACCGCACGCAGGCGATGTATGCCCGCGTGATGGAGCGAGCCGGTCTGGCGAAGCACATCCCGGACAACAACAGGATCTGGGGAGCGTCGCGCTCGTGAACGCAGCCGAGACGCGGATCGACGCATCATGCTGACGTTTCTGGCGCGCCGCACGGCGCAATTGTTCCCCGTCCTGCTGGTCGTGATCGTCTTCAATTTCTTTCTGATCCGGCTCGCGCCGGGCGATCCGGTGACGTATCTGGCGGGCGACTCGCCGGCGAGCGCGGCGTTTCTCGATCAGTTGCGCGCCGAATACGGCCTTGACCAGCCGGTGTGGAAGCAGTTGCTGATCTATCTCGGCCGCGTGCTGCAGGGCGATCTCGGATATTCGTATATCTCGCGCGAATCCGTCGCCAGCATTCTGGCCTCGCGCCTGCCCGCCTCGCTGTTGCTGCTCGGCGCGCAATTCGTCATCTCGATCGTGCTCGGCGTGCTGCTTGGCGTAGCATCGGCGCGGCGGCATGGGTCGTGGATCGACCAGTGCGTGACTGTGCTGTCGCTGATCGGTTTCGCGGTGCCGGCGTTCTGGCTGGCGCAGATGATGATGCTGGTGTTCTCGCTCAATCTCGATCTGCTGCCGGCGCAGGGCATGCGGTCGCTGCGGTTCGACCCGAGCGGATTCGGCGTAGTGATCGACGTCGCCAAGCACCTCGTGCTGCCGGCGACGACGCTGGCGATCTTCAATCTGGCGCTCATCGCGCGGGTGACGCGATCCAGCATGGCCAATACGCTGCGGCTGGATTACGTCACGTTCGCGCGGTCGAAAGGCGTCAGCGAGCGGCGCATCGTGTGGGTGCACGGCCTGCGCAACGCCATCCTGCCGGTGATCACCGTCATCGGTCTGCATATCCGCACGCTGATCGCCGGCGCGGTGCTAACCGAAACCGTGTTCGCATGGCCGGGCGTCGGGCGGCTGACGTTCGACGCCATCCTGTCGCGCGATTACCCGCTGCTGATGGGCATTTTCATCATCATCGGCCTCGCGGTGGTGATCGGCAACATTCTCACCGATCTGGCCTATGCGTGGCTCGATCCGCGCGTGCAGCTCGGTTGACGGTTCAGCGATGACGGACCATTCCACGCTGCAATCCGCGGACGCACCGCCCCGCCCCCTCGCCCGGCAGGGCGCGCGCGACGCATGGGGACGGTTCGCGCGCAAT
>CANJEY010000163.1 GCA_947472615.1 Beijerinckiaceae bacterium | reverse complement strand
TGATGGGCATCGTGAAGAAGAACGCCATTATGATGATCGACTTCGCGCTCGAAGCCGAGCGGCACGAGGGTCTGTCGGCCGAAGACTCGATCATCAAGTCCTGCCGCCTGCGCTTCAGGCCGATCATGATGACGACGCTGGCGGCGCTGTTCGGCGCGATCCCGCTGGCGCTGGCGAGCGGCATGGGTAGCGAGTTCCGCACGCCGCTCGGCGTCTCCATCGTCGGCGGACTCGTGCTGAGCCAGCTGTTGACGCTCTATTCGACGCCCGTGATCTATCTGGCGGTCGAGCGTCTGCGCATGCGCATCGGCGGCGACCGCATGTTCCGCGCCACCGATCTCGAACACGAACCGGAGGCCGCCGAGTGACCGACGTGTTCGCGATCTTCGTGCGGCGGCCGGTCGGGGCGATCCTGATGGGTCTCGCGCTGCTGTTCGTCGGCGCGCTGGCCTATCCGTTCCTTCCAGTGTCGAGCATGCCGAGCGTCGAGTTTCCGACGATCCGCGTTTCGGTGAACCGGCCCGGCGCCGATCCGACCACAATGGGGGCGAGCGTCGCCGCGCCGCTGGAACGCGCGCTGAGCAACATTTCCGGCGTCACAGAGATCACCTCCTCGAGTTCGCTCAACTCGTCCAACATCACCGTGCAATTCGAATTGACACGGCCCATCGACGCGGCCGCGCGCGACGTGCAGGCGGCGCTCAACACGGCGATCAACGATCTGCCGGGCGATCTCCCGCAACTGCCGCGCTTCCGCAAGATCAACCCGGCCGCCCAGCCTGTGCTGATCGTCGCGATGGTGTCGGACACGCTGCCGCCGAGTTCGCTGTTCGACATCGCCGACACGATGGTGGCGCAGCGCATCGCGCAGGTGAAGGGCGTCGGTGAAGTTTCGATCAACGGTTCGGAACAACCCGCGATCCGCGTCCGCGTCGACCCCGCGCGCCTGTCGTCGATCGGCATTTCGCTGGAGGACGTGCGGACAGCGATTGTGTCTGCTAACACGCCGTCGCCGCTCGGCGCGTTCGACGGCGAACATCGAAGCGAGATGATCGCCATCAACACGCTGACGTTCGATCCGGCGGCGTTCGGCCGGATCGTGGTGAAGACCCGCAACGGCGCACTGATCCGCCTGTCGGACATCGCTGATGTGGAGCAGGGCGTGCGCAACACGCGCTCAGTCGGCTGGGTCAACAACAAGCCGGGCGTGCTGATCAACGTCACAAAGCAGCCCGACGCGAACGTCATCGAGACCGTGGACTCCGTGAAGGCGATCCTGCCCGACATTCAGCGCTGGGCGCCGGCAGGCGTACGCTTCGAGGTGATCCTCGACCGCACGATGATGATCCGCGCGTCGGTGCACGACATCCAGCACATGCTGGCTTTGTCGATCGCGTTTGTGACGCTGGTGGTGTTCCTGTTTCTGCGACGCGCGGCCGCGACCTTCGCGGCGGCGATCACAGTGCCGCTGTCGCTCGGCGGCACGTTCGCGATGATGTGGCTCGTGGGCTTCTCGCTCGACAACATGTCGCTGATGGCGGTGACGGTCTCCGTGGGCTTCGTGGTCGACGATGCGATCGTGATGATCGAGAACATTCATCGCAATATCGAGAAAGGCCTGTCGCCGATCCGCGCCGCGCTGGTCGGCGTGCGGCAGATCGGCTTCACGGTCGTGTCGATCAGCCTGTCGCTGATCGCGGCTTTCATCCCACTGCTGTTCATGGGCGGCATTCCGGGCCGCATGTTCCGCGAATTCTCTTTGACCCTGACGTTCGCCATCATTGTCTCGGCCTTCGTGTCGCTGACGATCACGCCAATGATCTGCGGGCACTTCATGCCAGCGAAGGGAGAGCACAAGCCCAATCTGCTGGATCGCATCTTCGAGGGCGGACAGGACTGGTTGCTCGGCCTCTACATGCGTACGCTGCCGGCGGTGCTGCGTCACGCATGGTTGACGCTCGGCTTTCTCATCGCGACCGTCGCCCTGACCGTCTACATGTTCATCAGCGCCCCGAAAGGCTTCGTGCCAGACGAGGACACAGGAACGCTGTTCGCGTGGTGCGAGGCTTCGCAGGACATTTCCTTTGAGGCGATGCAGGAGCAGCAGCAGCTTGCGGCGCATATCGTGTCGTCCGATCCGGCGGTGGAATCGACGGCGTCTTTTGTCGGCGGCGGCAGCAACGTGAATGGCGGTCGCCTCAACATCACGCTCAAGGCCGATCGCAAGGACTCGACCACGCAGGTGATCAACCGTCTGCGCCAGAAGCTCGCGACCTTGCCAGGCCTGCGCGTTTATTTGTGGGCCATACAGGATGTCCGCATGGGCGGACGGCAGGGCAAGTCGAAATATCAGTTCACCCTGTGGGGTTCCAACATCGCTGAACTCGAGAGCTGGACTCAGCGCGCGCTGACGCGTCTGCAACAGGTTCCGCAGCTCGTCGATCTGTCGAGCGACCGCGATCAGGGCGGCTTGCAGGCGAATGTGGTGATCGACCGCACCACGGCGTCGCGTCTCGGCGTGCCGATCCAGAATATCGACAACGCCCTTTCGAACGCCTTCGGCCAAAGGCAGGTATCGACGATCTACACGCAACGCAATCAATACACCGTCGTGATGGAAGTGACGCCGTCTCGCCAGCGCGATCCGAACGATCTCACCGGCATCTTTGTCGCCGGCGCGGGCGGCAAGCAGATTCCACTGTCATCGCTGGCTCATATCGAGCGCAGCGTCGCAACGTTGTCGGTGCACCATCAGGGACCGTTCCCGTCCGTGACGTTCACTTACGACATCAAGCCAGAGTTCAATCTCGAGGAAGGCACAAATGCGGTAAAGGATGCGGTCGCTGAACTGCATTTGCCCGACACGATCTCGGCGGATTTTTCCGGCGACGCCAAGGCCTATCGCGAAAACGCGAATGAGCAGGGCATTCTGATTCTCGCCGCCATCGTGGCCGTCTACATCATTCTGGGCGTGCTGTACGAGAGCCTCATCCATCCGGTCACGATCATCTCGACGCTGCCGTCAGCTGGGCTCGGCGCGCTGCTGGCTTTGCGATTGTCGAGCACCGACCTGTCGATTGTCGCCTTCATCGGCATGATCTTGTTGATCGGCATCGTGAAGAAAAACGGCATCATGCTGGTCGATTTCGCCATTTCGGCTGAACGCGCGCGCGGACTCGAGCCACACGAGTCCGTGTTCGAGGCTGCGATGCAGCGCTTCCGGCCAATCCTGATGACGACGCTCGCCGCGCTGCTCGGCGCATTGCCGCTCGCGTTCGGCTCCGGCGTCGGCTCGGAGTTACGGCGTCCGCTCGGCATCGCGATCGTTGGCGGACTCATCCTGTCGCAATTGCTGACGCTGTATACGACGCCCGCCGTCTATCTGCTGATGAGCAAGCTGCGCCGCTCGAAAAAGCCAAGCGCCCTGCAGAAACTTGGGCTCGACGAAGCGGCAGTCTGACAGACAGAATTTGTTTGACACGCGGGCATTCTTGCCGAACCCTGATGGCGCGTCGTCCGGGGCGAACAAATCGACATAAGTCGAATCTCCGATGACGAATAGACGAGCCGGCAAGGCTCTGATTTCAGGGAGAGAGAGATGTCCGCAGAGGAAAAACTGCCGGTCGATCGTCGCCGTTTTCTCGCCGGCCTGACAGTCGGCGCCGCCGCTGGCGCCAGTAATTTAGTTTCGGATGCGAAAGCTCAAGCACCTGCTGGCGCAGCCCGAGCGACGTCTGCGCCGATCATGACGGCGGCCGCCGAGGCGAAAGATCCCGAGCACATGCTCACCACGGATCTGCGCAGCGGCGCGGATTTCTTCACCGACGTCATCAAGGCGCTCGACATCAAATATGTCGCGTCGAACTGCGCGTCGAGTTTCCGCGGCTTGCAGGAATCGATCATCAATTACGGCGGCAATACGAAGCCCGAATGGCTGACGTGCATGCATGAGGAAATCTCGACCGCCATGGCGCACGGCTATTTCAAGATCACCGGCAAGCCGATGATCTCGATGGTTCATGCGGTCGTGGGCATTCAGCACGCCTCGATGGCGATCTACAACGC
This sequence comes from Beijerinckiaceae bacterium, assembly GCA_947472615.1. GTDB lineage: Bacteria > Pseudomonadota > Alphaproteobacteria > Rhizobiales > Beijerinckiaceae > Terripilifer. The sequence goes on along the minus strand of CANJEY010000163.1, from coordinate 5,158 downwards.
CTATTGCGATCGCGCCGCCGTCATCGTCATTGCCGGCAACAGCGCCGACGTGAACACGCGCCGCCCCGGCGTCGAATGGCGACACTCAGCCGTCGATCAGGGCGCCATGGTGCGCGACTACACCAAGTGGGACGATCAGCCGGTGTCGTTGCAGCATGCGGCGGAATCGATGGTGCGCGCGCACCAGATCGCGCTCGCCGCGCCTGAATCGCCGGTGTTCCTGTCGATGGATTCGGATCTGATGGAAAAGCCCATCGAGCCGAAGGACGAGAAGAAACTCGTCATTCCAAAAGTGTCGATGAACATCGCCCCGCAAGGCGACGTCAACGCGCTGCGCGAAGCCGCCAAACTGCTGGTGGAAGCCGAGAGCCCCGTCATCGTCGCCGACATGTATGCACGCACCGACAAGGGGCCGGCGATGCTGGTGCAGCTCGCCGAATTGCTGCAGGCGCCGGTTGTCGATCTCTACGGCCGTCTTAACATGCCGAACCAGCACTGGCTGCAACAGTCGCGCCGTCGTGGCGTTCTGCTGCAACAGGCCGACGTGATTCTTGCGCTCGATCCGTCCGACATCTGGGCGCTCACGCACGATCTGCGCGATCAGCTTGAACGCACCTGGAGCCGCAAGGCCAAGGCCGGCATGAAGATGATCGAGATCAGCATGCTGAACTTCCACGCCAAGGCCAACATTCAGGATGTGGAGCGCTTCAGCCCGGCCGATCTGTCGATCGTCGGTAATCCAGAAGCCAGCATGCCGACGCTCATCGACGAGGTGCAGAAGGCTTTGTCGAATGATCGCCGCACCGCGCTTTCGGCGCGCGGCCAGAAGCTGCAATCGTCATGGAAAGCGATGCGCGAGCAGTCGCTGGCGGACGCGGCGGCGGGCTGGGATTCTTCACCAATCTCGACGGCGCGCGTGTCGCTCGAGCTGTGGGATCTGATCAAGGACGACGACTGGGGCTTCGGCGGTGCGAGTCTCTCGGGCGGTTGGGAGCGGTCGTTCTGGAATCTGCAGAAGCGGCATCATTTCTCCGGCGGCTCTGGCGGATCAGGGCTCGGCTGGAATCTGCCGTCGTCAGTTGGCTCGGCGTTGGCGAATCGCGATGAAGGCCGCTACACGGTGGCGTTCCAGCGCGACGGCGACTCGCTTTACGCGCCGGCATCGCTGTGGACAGCGGCGCATCACAAGATTCCGCTGCTGTCGGTCGTGCATAACAATCGCGCCTGGCATCAGGAAGTGATGCATCTGCAGCGCGTCGCCTACCGCCACAATCGCGGCCTCGACCGATATCCGATCGGCACGACCATCACCGATCCGTATGTCGATTTCGCCAAAGTCGCGCAGGGTTTCGGAGTCTATTCCGAAGGGCCGATCACCGACCCGAAAGATCTCCGTCCGGCGCTGCAACGCGCTCTCGCCGTCGTCAAGAAAGGCGAGCCGGCGCTCGTCGACGTCATCATGCAGCCGCGCTGAGGGAGGCAAGAGCATGTCAATTTCGAAAGCCATTCTGGCCCTCGCGTTCGCGTCGGCCTCGTCGTTCGCTTTTGCGGAAGGCGCACCCACCGGCTCGGCGGACGCCGGCAAGGCGACATTCCAGAAGGCCGGTTGCTGGACCTGCCACAATTATGGCGGGACCGGCAGCGCCGGCACGGGCCCGCGCATCGGTCCCACAGTGCTTGAGTGGGAGGGCTTCGTGCATCAGGTGCGCGAGCCGTCGAACCAGATGGTTCCGTTTCCGGCGACGATCCTCAGCGATCAGCAGCTCGCCGACATTTACGCATACCTGAAGACCCAGAAGCGCGAAGATCCGAAGCAGATTCAGCTGCTGTCGCGCTGACCCAAGTGGATAAGCGGATGCGGGGCGTGCGAATGCGCGCTCCGCATCTTGCGTTTTGCATCGCTGCTGTTTCAATGCCGCAGGATTTCGGGGGGACGCCATGAAGATTTCGACGATCGCCACAGCCGCTCTGGTTTTGGGGCTTGGAGCCGCCACCGCGCAGGCGCAGAGCAATCCGCGCTACATCCAGTTTCAGCCGTCCGCCACCAAGGGCGCGCTCTTCACGCCCGACAACGGCCCCGCGCCTACCGTGGCGTTCCTGACGATCCACCGCACGTCGAACTTCATGAACATGATCGGCAATGCGCAATTGTCGAGCCGTGGTTTCATGGTGCTCGGCATGAACCCGCGTTCGGACAACAACGAGGCGAGCGTCAACTTTGAGGAGATCGCGCTCGACATCAAGCAGGGCGTCGAGTTCCTGCGCAAGCAGTCGGGCATCTCGAAAGTGATTCTGATCGGCTTCTCGGGCGGCGGGCCGTCGACCACATTCTATCAGGCGACCGCCGAGAAAGGCGTTGCGTTCTGTCAGGACCCGAACAAGCTGACGAAATGTTCCAACGCGCTTGCGGGCCTGCCGCCGGCAGACGGCATGCTGCTGCTCGACGCCCATCCCGGCAACACCGTCAACTCCATGCGAAGCCTCGATCCCTCGGCCATCGACGAGAACGATCCGTCGAAGACCGATGCGTCGCTCGATCCGTTCGATCCGAAGAATGGATTCAATCCGAGCGGCCATTCGACTTATACGCCCGAGTTCATGGATCGCTATTTCAAGGCGCAGGCCGCGCGCATGAACCGGCTGATCGACAAGGCGCTGGCGATGCGTGAGGAGATCAAGCAGGGCAAGGGCAAGACGAGCGACGATGCGCCCTTCATCGTCTATCGCAATCGCGCGCGCATGATGGACTTCTCGATGAGCGTGCATCCGGGCACGACGCGGCCGCAAAAGCTGATCAAGAATGATGGCTCCATATCGACGGAAGTGGTTCGTTCGGTGCGCGTTGGCCTTGCCGACAACGCGCGCCTGAACCGAACTCTGTCCAGAGGTACGATGTTCCTGACGCTGACGTCGTTCCTGAGCGCCAACGCGATCCGGGCCAAGGATTCGATCGTGGACATCGACTGGTGCTCGGCTAACAATTCGACGCCCTGCGCGCTGAAGCAGATCAGCGTGCCGATACTCGTCACAGCGATGGGTGGCCATTACTTCATCGCCGACAACGAGATTCACTATGACGTCGCGGCCAGCAAGGATAAAGATTTCGTCGTTGTCGAGGGTGCGGTGCACGAACAGACGCCATGCGAGCCCTGCTCGAAGATCACCGGCCAGTCATATTCGAACGCGACGAAGAACCTCTACGATTACGTCGCCAAATGGGCCAATGCACGCTTCAAGTAATGGCGGACGCCGGGCGTCTCAGGCGCCCGGCAATTCCTTCACGATCGCCTGAATGATGCGGGGATCATTCGGCTCCATCGTGGTCGCGAAGACGGCCGCGATATGGCCGTTGCGGCCAATCAGATATTTGTGAAAGTTCCACGTCGGCGGATTGGCCGGCTGTTCCGACGCCGCCCATTTGTAGAACGGATGCGCGCCCGCGCCCACAACCTTCGCCTTGGCGGCGATCGGAAACGTCACCCCCATGCCGTGCGTCACGTCGGCGATCTGCTCGGCGTCGCCCGGTTCCTGCTGACCGAAATCGTTCGACGGCACGCCGATGATCGTCAGGCCGCGATCGTGATAGCGCGTCCAGAGTTGTTGCAGCGTCGTGTATTGCGGGGTGTATCCGCAGAACGACGCCGTGTTGACGACGAGAATGGGCTTGCCGGCATAGTCGCCGAGCCGCAATTCTCCGCCTTTCAGACCCTGAAACGAAAACGAATAGGCGGTCACACTGCTCATGGCTGGCCCCGCGGCGCTGGCGTCGTGGGCGAGAAGGCTGCCGGCAAGCAGGCCGAGGCAATGACGGCGATCAATCTGCAAGGCATCCTCCTGCCAGACGCTCTGACCAGAATACTGCACGCGAGCGCCTTTGGATGCGGCGCCCTGCAAATTTTCGCGGAGAGCTTGGCCGGCGGACGTCAGGGTTTCAATGAAGGCCGAGAAACTGCTGCAGTTCGGGCGTGCGCGGGCAGGCGAACACTTCCTCTGGAGGGCCGATCTCATGCACGCGCCCCTGATGCATGAAGACGACGCGGCTGCAGACGTCGCGCGCAAAGCGCATCTCGTGCGTCACCATCAGCAGCGTCATCCCTTCGGAGGCGAGTTCCTTGACCACGGACAATACTTCGCCGACGAGTTCGGGATCGAGCGCAGAGGTGATTTCGTCGCACAGCAGCGCCATCGGCTCCATGGCGAGCGCACGCGCGATGGCGACGCGCTGTTGCTGTCCGCCCGACAATTCGTCGGGCAGCGCGTCGAACTTATGGCCGAGGCCGACACGATCGAGCATGCGATGCGCCATCGCCTCGGCATCCGCCTTCGAGGTCTTCTTCACCACCATCTGCGACAGCATCACGTTGCCGCCAGCGGTGAGGTGCGGAAACAGGTTGAACTGCTGGAAGATCATCCCAACCTTCAGCCGCAGCGCGCGCAGGTGAAACTCATCCGGCAGCAATTGCGCGCCCGCCACCATGATCGAGCCGTCGTCGATCATCTCAAGTCCGTTGATGCAGCGAAGCAGCGTGCTCTTGCCCGAGCCGCTCTTGCCGATGATGGCGATCACTTCGCCGGGCGCGATGTCGATGTTGACGCCTTTGAGCACTTCATTCGAGCCGAAGCGCTTCTTCACGTCAGTGATGGCGATGAGCGACATTCAGCCTCCGTTCCAGCATTTGGCTGCTTTTCGACAGCGGCCAGCAAAGCGCGAAATAGATCAGCGCCACGAGTCCATAGACGGTGAATGGCTGAAACGTCGCGTTGGTGAGAATTGTGCCGGCCTTCGACAATTCGGTGAAGCCGATGATCGACGTGAGCGCCGTACCCTTCACGACCTGCACCGAGAATCCGACGGTCGGCGGAATGGCGATGCGCACCGCTTGCGGCAGGATCACGTAGCGCATCTGTTGCAGGTAGCCCATGCCGAGACTCGCGGAAGCCTCCCACTGGCCCCTGGCGATCGACTCGACGCAGCCGCGCCAGATTTCGGCCAGGAAGGCGCTCGTCCAGAATGTCAGCGCGAGGCCCGCTGCGAGCCACGGCGGCACGTTCAGTCCGAACAGTGACAGGCCGAAGAAGATGATGAACAATTGCATCAGCAGCGGCGTGCCCTGAAACAGTTCTATATAGGCCCACGTGAGGCGGCGCAGAGACGCGC
>CANJEY010000162.1 GCA_947472615.1 Beijerinckiaceae bacterium | reverse complement strand
GATGACCTTCTCGGTCGTCGACGAAAAGGTCCGGCTCGTCGACATGACGACCGGCGAAGGGATCAGCTACCGCAAGCCGCCCGCGGATCAGCCGCCCGCGACCATCGCGCATCTGCATACGGTCTATCGTCTCACCGAGGCGAATTTCGCCATGGATCGCTGTCCGATGACGAGCTGAGGCACAGCCCCTCAGCGGCACTCGGCTTCGGTGCGGCGGCTCAACGTCTGCATCTTTCCCACGAACGTCTGGCGCTTCGCCTCGGGCATCTTCGCCATCCCTGCGCGGAACGACTCCCCGCTCCCGGTGATGGCCCCGATCGCCAGCTTGCGCTCCTCGGCGTTGAAGCTCGCCTTGGCGAGTTTCGCCTGACATTCGCAGGTCTTGGGGCTGGTCTTGCCGCGCGCCAGACAGGCCGAGGCGAATTCGTCGGTCGCTGCCGACGCGCCGCCCGCAAGGCCGAGCAGAGCGATTGCGGCCAGAGTCGAAAGTGTGGTTTTCACGAATCCTCGCATGCCGGATCTGCCGGCGTCCGGGTTTGACTCAACGTGTACGAGGACGCGACGGAACGTCAGGCGCCGGGATTCCAGGCCTGATAATCGCCGGTGGCGGGCGGACGCGCAGCTGCGCTGAGCGTCGAGCCGGACGGGCGGTAGGCGTCCGGCGTGCCAGTCATGTTGGGCTTGTGCGGCAATTGCCAGTCGCGCGGCGTGTAGGTCTCGGCGGTCGGCGGCGTGTCCGTGGTGTGATGCAGCCAGCCATACCAGCCGGGCGGCGTCATCGAGCCCTCGGACGGGCCGGCGTAGATCACCCAGCGCCGTTCGAAGCCCAGCGCCGGATCGAGCCTGCCGCCCTTCGTCCGGTAATAGGTGTTGCCGAATTCGTCCTGCCCGACGACTTCGCCGTTGCGCCAGGTGTGGAAGCGGGTGTTGAGCGTCTGGCCGTTCCACCAGGTGAAGATTTGCGCGAGCCAAGCCATCGTCAGAATCCAGATGCGGGCGTCGAAGCGCCCCGGTCGCGGCGGACTATACGGGCGCGGCCCGCATAGTCCAGTAGGAAGAACGGACGCCCCGGCCTCGCCTGCCGCGGGCGCACCCGCAGGGGCTATGGCGACACGGGAAAAATATTTTTGCGCGCAATCGCACAATGACTTGGCGGCAGATGGGTCAGAACCTCTGACCGATTCCGCCATCCAATTGGCGATTTGCAGGCAATGCCAGCATCGAACCTTGTGGACAAGCGTGCGGCGCGGCTGTTTCGGTTTTGTCACGCCTCCGTCACAGCCGTGTCGAAACCCCGTCATGGTTACCGGTGGTTAACCACAGGGGCGATTTTGCAACATGGCTCCCGCGACAACCCGGCCCTTGCCGAAATCCGCGACTCGTCAGAGACTTGCTTTCACGGCGGCTGGCGAATCCCCACTGTCCACAGGCCCCACAACATTTTGTGCCAAGACGTCAAGCGGGCCACAATCGCTTGACGAAACCGGCATCGCGGGCCTAATCTGAACTTGCTGATCGAGCCCCCGCCAGCGCCATCCGAACGGGCTACGAGACGGGGAACGCCAGACGAGTACGGCGGCCAAAAAATGGCCGGCCACAGCGTTTCGGGGACAATCAAACGGGGCTACGGGGCCGATATTGGCCTCCCGCACGCGCATGCGCTTGCGGCAATTGGGACATGAAGATGCGGATCGAACGTCGCTACACCAAAGCCAATCAGTCTGCGTATGCAGACATCGCATTCCGCGAGACGAAGAGCGAGATCCGCAACCCGGATGGCTCCGTCGTGTTCTCCAAGGCCGGCATCGAAGTCCCCGCCGACTGGAGTCAGGTTGCGTCCGACGTCATCGCCCAGAAGTATTTCCGCAAGGCCGGCGTCCCGGCCCGACTGAAGAAGGTGGAAGAGAACTCCGTCCCGTCGTTCCTGTGGCGTTCGGTTCCCGATGAAGAGGCGCTCGCCGCCCTGCCGAAGGAAGAACGCTTCGGCTCCGAGTCGACCGCCCGTCAGGTGTTCGATCGCCTCGCCGGCACGTGGACCTACTGGGGCTGGAAGGGCAAGTATTTCGACACCGAGGAAGACGCACAGGCTTTCTTCGACGAAATGCGCTACATGCTGGCCAAGCAGATCGCCGCGCCGAATTCGCCGCAATGGTTCAACACCGGCCTGCACTGGGCTTATGGAATCGATGGTCCCGGTCAGGGCCATTATTATGTCGATCCGTTCACCGGCAAGCTGACGAAGTCCAAGTCGTCCTACGAGCATCCGCAGCCGCACGCCTGCTTCATTCAGGCCGTGCAGGACGATCTCGTCAACGAAGGCGGCATCATGGACCTGTGGGTGCGTGAAGCGCGCCTGTTCAAGTACGGTTCCGGCACCGGCTCCAACTTCTCGCGCATCCGCGGCGAGAACGAGAAGCTTTCCGGCGGCGGCTCGTCGTCGGGTCTCATGTCCTTCCTCAAGATCGGCGACCGTGCTGCGGGCGCGATCAAGTCGGGCGGCACGACGCGTCGCGCCGCCAAGATGGTGGTGGTCGACGCCGATCACCCCGACATCGAGGCCTACATCGACTGGAAGGTGAAGGAAGAAGAGAAGGTCGCAGCGCTCGTCACCGGCTCCAGAATCGTCAAGAAGCACCTCAAGACGGTCATGCGCGCCTGCGTGAACTGCGAGGGCTCGGGCGACGATTGCTTCAATCCGGAGAAGAACCCCGCGCTGAAGAAGGCGATCAAGATGGCGCGGCGCGATTCCGTCCCGGACAACCTGATCAAGCGCGTGCTGCAATTCGCCCGTCAGGGCTTCACCGACATTCAGTTCGACACCTACGACACGGACTGGGATTCGGAAGCCTATCTGACCGTCTCGGGCCAGAACTCGAACAATTCGGTGCGCGTCACCGACGACTTCCTGCGCGCGGTCGAGACCGGCGGCGACTGGAACCTGATCCGCCGCACCGACGGCAAGGTCGCCAAGACGCTCAAGGCGAAGAATCTGTGGGACAAGATCGGCCACGCCGCCTGGGCCTCGGCCGATCCGGGCCTGCAGTATCACACGACGATCAACGACTGGCACACCTGCCCGGCCTCGGGGCCGATCATCGCCTCGAACCCGTGTTCGGAATACATGTTCCTCGACGACACCGCCTGTAATCTGGCGTCGATGAACCTGCTGCAATTCCGCGATCCCGTCTCGGGCCGTCTCGACATCGACGCCTACGAACACGCCGTCCGCCTTTGGACCGTCGTGCTCGAAATCGCCGTGATGATGGCGCAGTTTCCGTCGAAGGAAATCGCGCGTCTGTCCTATGACTACCGCACGCTCGGCCTCGGCTACGCCAATGTCGGCGGCCTGCTGATGTCGTCTGGCCTCGGCTACGATTCCGACGAAGGCCGCGCCATCGTGGGGGCGCTCACCGCCGTGATGACGGGCGTGTCCTACGCCACCTCCGCCGAGATGGCGAAAGAGCTGGGCGCGTTCCCGAACCACGGACCGAACGCTCAGCACATGCTGCGCGTCATCCGCAATCATCGCCGCGCCGCCCACGGCGAGACGAACGGCTATGAGAAGCTGCACATCGCGCCTGTGGCGCTCGACCATGCCTCGCTCGCCAAACTCGGCGACAACGGCAAGCGTCTGTCCGACCATGCGCGCGCCGCATGGGACAAGGCGCTGGCGCTCGGCGAGCAGCATGGCTACCGCAACGCGCAGGTCTCGGTTGTCGCCCCCACCGGCACGATCGGCCTCGTGATGGATTGCGACACCACCGGCATCGAGCCCGATTTCGCGCTGGTGAAATTCAAGAAGCTCGCCGGCGGCGGCTACTTCAAGATCATCAACCGCGCCGTGCCGGAAGCGCTGCGGGTGCTGGGCTACAGCCCGGCGCAGATCGCGGAGATCGAGGCTTACGCCGTGGGCCACGCCTCGCTGGCGCAGTCGCCCGGCGTCAACAACAACACCCTGAAGGCGCGCGGCTTCACCGACGAGAAGATCGTCGAACTGCAGAAGACGCTGGCCGGCGCATTCGACATCAAGTTCGTCGTCAACAAGTGGACGCTCGGCGAGGACTTCCTGAAGACCAGCCTGAAGGTGCCGGCCGACAAGCTGGACGATCCGGCGTTCGAACTGCTGCCGTTCCTCGGCTTCAGCAAGGCCGAAGTCGAAGCCGCCAACATCCACGTCTGCGGCGCGATGACGCTCGAAGGCGCTCCGCACCTGAAGCCCGAACATTACAGCGTGTTCGATTGCGCCAATGCGTGCGGCCGCACCGGCAAGCGTTATCTGTCGGTGGACAGCCACATCCGCATGCTGGCGGCCGCTCAACCCTTCATCACCGGCGCGATCTCGAAGACGATCAACATGGCGAACGACGCGAGCGTCGAGGATTGCAAGGACGCCTACATGCTGTCGTGGCGTCTGGCGCTGAAGGCCAACGCGCTCTACCGCGACGGCTCGAAACTGTCGCAGCCGCTCAACGCACAGCTGATCGAGGACGATGGCGACGACGCCGACGACGCGCTCGACTCGCTCGCCGCGCAGCCGATGGCGACCCGCACCGCCACCGTCACGGAGAAGATCGTCGAGCGCATCATCGAGCGCGTGCAGGTGACGCGCGAGCGCGAAAAGCTTCCCGACCGCCGCAAGGGCTATACGCAGAAAGCCGTGGTGGGCGGGCATAAGGTCTATCTGCGCACCGGCGAATATCAGGACGGCCGCATCGGCGAGATCTTCATCGATATGCACAAGGAAGGTGCGGCCTTCCGATCGCTGATGAACAACTTCGCCATCGCCATTTCGCTGGGCCTCCAGTACGGCGAGCCGCTCGAGGAATACGTGGACGCCTTCACGTTCACGCGCTTCGAACCGGCGGGCCTCGTGCAGGGCAACGACGCGATCAAGAACGCCACGTCGATCCTCGACTACGTGTTCCGCGAACTGGCGATCTCCTACATCGGCCGCAACGATCTGGCGCATGTGGACCCCAGCGACATCGGCCACGACGTGATCGGCAAGGGCGAGGATCAGGGCCGCGCGCCGCAGAACCAGACCAGCAAGTTCGTGTCGCGCGGATTCGTCCGCTCCGCCACCGACAAGCTGATGCTGTTGCAGGGCGGCGTTTCGACCGGCGCGGTCATGCTGGCGACCGACGGTGCGACGGCGCTGAAGGGCGACGTCGAGCAATTCCGCGACGAATTGCGCGAGGCGACGAACGAGGAACTCGACGCGCTCGACTGGAAAGCCCCGGCGGCGCGCCCGACCTCGGCGCTCGACAAGCGCACCGAGGCGCGCATGAAAGGCTATGTGGGCGAAGCCTGCCCCGAGTGCGCCAACTTCACACTGGTGCGGAACGGGACGTGTCTGAAATGCGACACCTGCGGCAGCACGACGGGCTGTTCGTGATCGACGTTTGATGGGTGAGTTTGAAACGCGCGGCTTCGGCCGCGCGTTTTCGTTTGTGCAGGCATTCAGAGTCGCCCTCGTGCTTCGAGACGCTTGCTGCGCAAGCTCCTCAGCATGAGGGCTTGGGGTGTCGGGGCGTAAAGAGGATTTGAGTTTGTGCCTGTGTGGCATGCCTGTTTTCACCCGCGGCACACAAGCCCTCATGCTGAGGAGCAGCCGCAGGCTGCGTCTCGAAGCACGAGGGCGCACGCTGTGTGCGTCCTTCTCCCGTCCCTGACGGGAGAAGGTGGGCCTCGCGTTAGCGAGGGTCGGATGAGGGCTCTTCAACGCGTAAAGACACAGCAATCAAACATTGATTGCAACTCACCTAACCCCTCACCCGTCATGCTTCGCATGCCACCCTCTCCCGCGAGCGGGAGTGGGATGCGCGCACCACGAATTGGGAAGACTTACTTCGCCGCGATGCGCTCCAGGCCGCCCATGTAGGGGCGCAGCACGTCCGGCACTGTCACCGAGCCGTCCGGGTTCTGGTAGTTTTCCAGCACCGCCACCAGCGCGCGGCCGACCGCGACGCCGGAGCCGTTGAGGGTGTGGACGAAGCGCGTGCCCTTGGCGTCGGCGGGGCGATAGCGGGCGTTCATGCGGCGCGCCTGAAACTCGCCGCAGACCGAGCACGACGAGATTTCGCGGAAACGGTCCTGTCCCGGCAGCCAGACCTCGATGTCGTAGGTCTTCTGCGACGCGAAGCCCATGTCGCCGGTGCAGAGCGTGACGACGCGGTAATGCAGGCCAAGGCGCTTCAGCACTTCCTCGGCGCAGGCCGTCATGCGCTCGTGTTCCTCGAGCGATTTGTCGGGCGTGGTGATCGACACGAGTTCGACCTTGGTGAACTGATGCTGGCGGATCATGCCGCGCGTGTCGCGCCCCGCCGATCCAGCCTCGGCGCGGAAACACGGCGTCAGCGCGGTGACCCGCATGGGAAGCTGCTTCTCGTCGAGGATCTGTTCGCGCACGAGATTGGTGAGCGGGACTTCGGCGGTGGGGATGAGCCAGAATTTGTCTTTGCTTTTAAGCGCAACTTCCGCAGCGACAGGAGCAACGCGAACAACCGCATCAGCGTAGGCTTGAGAATGTTCCGCCACATTCGTTGCAGAATGCGCTTCAGCGCGATCCAAGAATGCGTTCGCCACCTGTGGTGAGTTTACAATCTCGTTTGCAAATGTCGCCAGTGTCACAGCGCCAAATTGATCTTCGGCAAACTTCGGCAATTGCGCGGTGCCGTACATCGCGTCGTCTTTGACCAAGATCGGCGGGTTCACTTCCGTGTAGCCATGCACATCGGTGTGCAGTTCGACCATGAATTGCCCGAGCGCACGCTCCAGCCGCGCCAGCCCGCCCTTCAGCACCACGAAGCGCGCGCCCGACATGCGCGTCGCGGCCTCGAAGTCCATCATGCCGAGCGCTTCGCCGATTTCGAAATGCTCCTTGGGCTTGAAGCCATCCGTAAACACAGGCTTTGCGCCGACGACGCGCGCCTCGACATTGTCGTGTTCGTCCTTGCCGAACGGCACTTGCTCTAGCGGCAGGTTCGGCAGTTCGAGCAGGGCCTTGTCGAGTTCGGCGACGGCCTTCTTTTCATCGGCCTCGGCGGCGGCGAGATCGTCCTTCAATTGCGCGACGCGCGCCTTGAGGGCGTCAGCCTGCGCGATGTCCTTCTTCGCCATCGCCTGCCCGATCTGCTTCGACAGGCTGTTGCGCTCCTCCTGCCCCTTCTGGGACATGCCGATGACGGTGCGGCGGTGATCGTCGAGTTCGATCAGGTCCGCGACCGTCTGGGCCGCCTTCGCGTCGTCCCAGTTGCGCGACACGAGGGCTTTGGCGAAAGCCTCGGAATTGTCGCGAATCCATTTGATGTCGTGCATGTCGGGTCCGATCGAAGTCAGCGAAGGGCGCGCGCCATGAGTCGCGGCCCGAATACGTTCCAGCTCAGGCCCGCCAATACCAGACCCGCGCCCATCCACTCAACCGCGCTGGCGGTTTCGCCGAACGCCAGCCGCGCGCTGGCCATGCCGGACAGCGGCACCAGCAGCGAAAACGGCGCGACTTCGGCGGCGGAATGGCGGCTCAGCAGCCGCGCCCACAGGCTGTAGCCGAAAATCGTGCCGAGCCACGCCAGATAGACCACGCAGCCCCACAGCAACCATCCACCGTTGGCGACCGCCGCCCACGCGGCGCGACCCTCAACGACGGCCGACATGCCCAGCAGTGGCAGCGGCGCGACGAGGCTCGACCATACAATGAACGCCAGCATGTCGACGCGCCCGGCAAACTTGCCGATGACGTTGCCTGCGCCCCACGACGCCGCGCCGCCAATGACGAGCAGGAACGGCAACAGGCCCGCCCCGCCCCAGCGCTGGCTGGCGATCACCAGAATGCCGCCGAACGCCACCAGCGCGCCGAGGATCTGCTGGAACACCGGCCGCTCGCCGAACGCGAACCACACCGCCAGCATGGTGAAAAACATCTGTGACTGCACGACGAGCGACGTCAGCCCCGCCGGCATGCCAAGCGACACCGCGCTGAACATGAAGGCGAATTGCAGCACGGCGATGAAAATTCCGTAGCCGGCCACGATGCGCCACGACGTCGCCGGCGGCTTCACGAAAAAGATCGCGGGGAAGATCACCACCAGAAACCGCAACGCCGCCAGCATCAGCGGCGGCGCCTCGCCGACGCCGATCTTGATGACGACGAAGTTGACGCCCCAGACGACCGTGATGGCGAGCGCTGTGAGATAGTCGCGCGACGTCATGGTGGAGGCGTGCGGGGCGCTCATACTCGCGGACCGCGCGTGTGGGTCGCGGAGCGACGAAGCATTCCACCACACCCCGATGGATTGCTTCGCCGCGATCGCCATGACGGGTGTTTAGAGCAACGACTGCTCTGCGCAGCCGCCCCTCGTGCTTTTGGCGATCTATGATCGCCGAGACGCAGCCTTCGGCTGCTCCTCAGCATGAGGGGCTACTTGTTGATGAGAGCAATCCAAAAGGCCTCACCCTGAGGAGGCGCGAAGCGCAGTCTCGAAGGGCGAGGCCGACGCCGGAAATCATCCAATGGTCCGCCTGTTCCGGTTACGCCAGCCTACTCGGCCTTCTTTTCGTCACGCTCGCGCTGCCTCTCGATGAACTTCACAGACACGATCGAGAGTTCGTAGAGCAGCATGCCCGGAACCGCGAGCGCCAGTTGCGAGAACACGTCGGGCGGCGTCAGCACGGCGGCGACGATGAAGACCAGCACGATCGCGTAGCGGCGCTTTTCTTTCAGAAAGTTCGAATCGATGATGCCGACGCGGCCGAGCAGCGTCAGCACCACCGGCATCTGGAACACGATGCCGAACGCGAAGATCAGTGTCATGATCAGCGACAGATATTCGCTGACGCGCGGCAGCAGTTCGATCTGCGCCTTGCCGGGCTCCTTGGCCTGCTGCATGGCGAGGAAGAAGTGCAGCAGGTTCGGCATCACCAGAAAGAAGACCAGCATCGCGCCCAGCGTAAAGAACACCGGCGTCGCCACCAGATAGGGCGCGAAGGCCGCGCGCTCGTGCCGGTAGAGGCCGGGCGCAACGAAGGCGTAGATCTGCGAGAAGATCACCGGGCAGGCGGCGAGCGCGGCGGCGAACATCGCCACCTTGATCTGCGTGAAGAAGAATTCCTGCGGCGCGGTGTAGATGAGCTTCGCGTCAGGCCCGGCCGCGATCTCGAACGGGATCACCAGCAGGTTGTAGATGTCCTTGGCGAAATAGAAGAACACCACGAACATCACCATGAAGGCCAGCACGGCCTTGATCAGCCGCGAGCGCAGCTCGATCAGATGCTCCATCAGCGGCGCTGTCGAGGCCTCGATCTCGTC
>CANJEY010000161.1 GCA_947472615.1 Beijerinckiaceae bacterium | reverse complement strand
GAGATCGCCGCCAACGATGGAGTCGTCGCCTGCGTCGCCATACAGGGAGGCTGCGCCGGAGCCCTGTGTGTCGATATTGTCGTTTCCGTCGCCGCCGTGGATCGTGTCGGCGCCGGTGCCGCCGAAGATCGAATCCGCGCCGCCATTGCCCTCGATCGAATCGTTACCAGCTCCGGCCGCAAGCGAGTCGTCCCCGCTGCCGCCGATCAGCCAGTTGTCGCCTCCACCGCCCTCAATCGTTGATTGGAACGTATATTCCGTTCCTTCTATTGTGAGAGGGCTGTCCGCAGCCGTAATCGTGTCATTTCCATCATAGCCAATTACATGGTTTGCAATCCAATAAACGTGATTGCCAAAGTCAATAAGCGTAGGGGGATTATTAAGGGTACCATTTCCGTTTGCGAAAGCGGTTACGAAAGTAACGGTAGGCACAGGACACCTTTATCAAGCTGGAAGCGTAACGAATTTTTAACCGAATGATTCCGACTTTTCCGAAAAGGTCAAGCTGAAGTTGCAGGTAAAGTCCTCAATCATCTGCTCTTCCCAGATTTCACGGTTCTGCGGCCTTGGAGAGGGGTCAATTATTTCGCTGATGTGGGGCGCGTCCTCGCGCGAGGACGGTGGCCAGCTCGCGCTCAGCGCTTCCGGTTTCGGTCGGGCTACAAAAAGCCGCGCGCAAATCGCGGGGGAGACCGGGTCGAGAATTCAACCAACTCGCCGCCGATGTTGATTGGTGGTTGCAGACAAACGAGTGTGTCGCCGCCGCCTGCGCCGGAAATGGCGCTGACGACTTCGTAGGAGTCCGTCCCGGAATTGTAAGTGACGCCCGCAGTCAAATTATCGGAAGATTCTGTACCGTTTACAGACACATAGACTATCTGCGACATCATACCACCTTGACGATCGGCAAGCTTAACAAGTCGTTAAACGCACGATATTCCAGACATCGCCGAAATGGTCAAGACGTATACGAACCGGCCGCTCAGGGCGGCGCGAGGTCCCGCCCTTGTCGAGTTATTCGGAGCGCCCCAGCAGTGAAGAACAAGCGGGCACTCAGTGCGCTGTCGGCCGGAATCACCCGACTTTGGGAGAGCTTGTTTGATCTCGATCCGACGTCGCAGTTCGAACGCCTGTCTCGGAATGTCGGTTCGAATTTGGGGTGCCGGGCCGCTCCATCTGCGACGGGGCGGCGGACACCGATAGCGCCAAAAAGCGATGTGCTTCGGCGCTCACTTTTACAGAAGACGCAGCAATCTTAAGACCACGACGGGACGCGACGTCATCCGTCCAGTTCAGTCAGCGCGTGGCTCCTGGCCAGGTCCCGCCATCCAAAACGGCATTTGCCCGGTCTGGCAATCAACCGGGCGTTGCGACCTTTGGCGGCCGCCCGCGCCGCCGCCCAGTGGCCTGCTGGCCAAGGCCGTTCATCTTTGCCAATTCTGACCGCTTTGCCGCATAGCTGGGCGCGACCATGGGGTAATTGGCGGGCAAGCCCCATTTTTCGCGGTAGGCCTCAGGCGTCAGGTCATGATCGGTCCTCAGGTGTCGCTTCAGCGACTTGAAGGACTTGCCATCTTCGAGGCAGACAAGGTGGTCTTCATGGACGGATTTCCTGATCGGCACCGCCGGCGGCTTCTTCTCTCTTGCCGGAAGCTCTGCAATTGACGCGGTGGCGACGCCGGAAATGCGCATCAACGATGCGTGCACCGACGCGATCAGTTCAGCGATCTCACTCCGCGGCAGGTGGTTGTTGGCCGCATAGGCCGAGACGATATCCGCTGTCATCTCGATGAAATTGACTTCCGCCATGGGGCTGCTCCGACTCACAGAATGTCTGTGGCAACATATATGATTGTGAAACCCCCGCCGAACAATGGCCAACGGGAGCGGAGAGCAGCCCGTCGCGCGGTTTCCCGGATGGGAATGTGCGTCCAGGAAGCGAAGACGAACTTGGTCGTCCTCACCGATCGGCAGGACTATCTTTTCGTAGAACCTCACATCCGCTGCGACGACTCTCTGGCCGTTGGTCGGTGATCTTGTGATTCAGCAACCCGTCGGCGGAGTCGATCATCGAAGTGGATGAATCGACCTGTGCGACAGTCACGCCGGGGACGAAAAGACGCATCTACAAATGCGCGTTCAGCGGTCGCCGGAGCAGTCATCGGCTATTTGTCGAACTGCCTCCGACATATCGTCGAAACTATTGCCATCCCCCTCTCGGCGCGGGAGGGCGTCGAGCCGCAGGATCTTATCGAACGATCCCTGATCGGCTTCGGCGCGGCAACGCTTCTCCGGTCACTGCCGGAGCGCTACTTCAGACAAACGGGCTGCGAGTATGTGCAGTCGATAGAGGTCGGCGCGTCGGCCACAGGCTGGTCGACGCGCGCAAGGAGCCGGCATCGCCATTGCCCGCTGGAGAGTCCGCGCAGTGGACGACGAACGAAACCCGATCAGGCGAAGCTGATGTTCAGTTCGCCGATCTTCTCGATCTGCATCCGCACCTTGTCGCCCGATTTCAGGAAGATGCCGCGCGGCGCGCCGACGCCGGACGGCGTGCCGGTGGCGATTACGTCGCCGGGACGCAGCATCATGCGGCGCGACAGATATTCAATCTGTTCGGCGATGTTGAACACCATGTTCTTCGACGTTGAATCCTGCATCAGCTGATCGTTGACCCAGAGCTTCATGTCCAGCGCCTGCGGGTCGGCGATCTGATCCACCGGCACAATCCACGGACCCATGGGCATCGCGCCTTCGAACACCTTCTGACCGAACCAGTCCGCGCCGAAGTGCCAGTCGGGACGCTTGCCGAGGTCGCGCGCCGAGAGGTCGTTCACGATCGTGTAGCCGGCAAGGTATTCGAGCGCCTTTTCGACGGGCACGTTGAAGCATGGCTTGCCGATCACGGCGCCGATTTCGATTTCCCAGTCGAGCTTCTGCGTGACGCCCGGGACCGGAATGACCGCATTCGGCCCCACGGTCGTGTGAACGCCCGGCTTCATGAAGAAATACGGCTGCTTGCCGTCGCGCGTGACATTGCGGTCGGGACGCATCTCTTTCGAATGGTCATAAAAATTCGACGCCGCGCAGTAATAGGCCGCCGGATACAGGACCGGCGCATGCAACTTCGCCGTCGCGAAGGCGATTCCGCCGCCCGCAGGCGCAGACGCCACGGCCTTTTCGAGCGCCGCTTTCGCATTCGTCCAGTCGTTGAGGAGATCGAGCGTCGTCAGCGAACCGCCGCGACCCAGCAGCATCGCGGCGTCGTGAATGCGATCGCCGATCGCCACGCCAGCCTTGGGCGTGCCGCCATCGGAATAGGTGAGAAGCTTCCAGTCTGCCATGCGATCATCCCCACTGATTTGGTCGTCTGTCTATCACGCCCACGGCCCAAGGAAAGGCTCGCCGCTCCATGTGTCGCTGGAAGGATCAAGCGTTTCAGGCCAGTTCTGGTTGTCGATCGGCCGTCTCTGATCCGCCGGGCGCGGACGCCCGTCCCAACCGAGTTGCTCCATGCAGGCGTGCAATTGCACCAGATGCCCGTCCGGATCGACCGCGAACGCGTTGTGCTCCATGCCGGGAAACAGTTCCTGCGGCAAATGCTTCACACTCACGCCCTGCTGTCGAAGGAACGAGATCGCGTTCTTCAGTTGCTGGTAGTCATTGAGCTTCACGCCGAATGAAAAGCATTTCGAGCGAGGCGAAAGGCCGAGTTCCGCGCGCAACGCAATCGGATAAAGCGCCATCGAATGATGTTCCGAACCGCAGCGCAGGAACACGCATCGATGTCCGTTCCACACGATCTCCTCGGTCACTCGCAGACCGATGCGCTGCGTGTAGAAGGCGAGCGACGCTTCGAGATCGTCGACGAACAACCGCACCGGCCCGATGCCGGTGATGCGGAACGGTCGCGGCATGCGCACGCCATCCACGTCGTAGTTGAAAGCGCGCGGCTCGTGGCGGCGGTGTCCCGAAGCAATGTCGACGCCCTTCGCCATCGCCTGTTCGATCTCCTCGTATTCGGCGATCTGCGGCAAACTCGGCGGCACCATGAAGCCGCGGTGCAGGGCGTACGGCTTGCTCAAACCGTCCCAGCCGATCTGCTCCATGCCGTAATAAAGTTCGTTGGGATGTCCGTCGGGATCGGGCGTGTAGGTGTGCCAGTTGGAGCCGGGCGTATCGCGGCCCGACTTCAGGATCTGCATCCGTTCCGCCTGAAACCATTCCTCGCCGCGCACGACTTCCAGCAGGCTGCCGACCTGCCACGTGATCTGCCCGACCGTGACGCCCGGCGCGAAACTGCGCCCGCGCGCCGTCATCATCCCCATCGAGCACAGCACGAAGGCGTGGTGGTCGCCGTGGAAGCGCGTGAAATACAATGTCGCGTCGAGTTCGCCGAGTTCGACGCCCGGCGGGAAGCGCTTGCGCATGTCGACCGAGTCGGAAATCTGGAAGCCCAACAGATCGGTGTAGAAGCGAAGCGCCTCGGCCATGTGATCGGAGAAATAGTGGAAGTGCCCGAGGCGGCGCGGCTGGAACGGCCTGTCGAGCCTGTAGCCGCCGACGTTGAACTTCTCCACGCGCTTCCTCCCGGACATAGTCTGAATGCGTCAGGCGCGCTCGCCAGCGCCCTTGGGACGCCGCCCCAGCAATTTACCGACGTGCTCGGCCGTCTGCATGATATGATCGCGCAGCAGGGTCGTCGCGGTTTTCGCGTCGCGCGCCAGCGCAGACTTCATGATCTGTTGATGTTCGACGCGGCCCTTGCGCTCCTGATTGCGCTGGACCATCGAATGGCGGCGATAGCGCTCGGCCTGATCATACATCTCCGAACAGGCGTCGAACAAACGCCGCGAACCACAGGCGGCGAACAGCGACATGTGAAAATCCTTGTGCCGGTCACGCCAGTTCTGATTGCCGCCGCGCGCATCCGAGCCGGCCTTCCCTTCCGCAACGTCGAGCCGGTAATAGGCGCCGGCGACGTGCGCCTCCCATTCGTCCGTTCCGTTTGCGATCGACGCACGAAGCGCGCCGGTCTCCAGCACGATGCGAAAGTTCGTCAGATCGGTCAGTTCGACCGCCGTGATCGGGGCCGCGTGAAAGCCCCGTCGGCCGACGGCCGTAACCAAGCCTTCAGCCCCCAGCCGGTTGAGAGCTTCGCGCAACGGACTGCTCGATAGCGCGAACTCGCGTTGCAGCGCGTCGATCTTCAACTTGGCCCCGGGCTCGATGCGGCCATTCAGGATGGCGCTCCGCAGCAGGGCGTAGGCGGTGTCGATCAGGGTCGCCGAGGGGCGCTCTCCACCCTCGTCGGCGCCTGCGTCTTTTTGTGCATAAAATTGACTCATGCCAGATTTCATGCATGGCTGAGGTCCACCTGTCAATCGACGTCGTCGCGCGGGCGAAAGCATCGCGACGACTTCGGCCAAACGAAGAATCTGCCGGGCAGCGAGCCCGCAAAAGGGAGATGACGGACCAGCATGGCGACGATGAAAGCGATTCAATTCCAGCAATTCGGCGGGCCGGAAGTGCTCGAATATGTCGATGTCCCTCGTCCGCAACCTGGTCCCGGCGAGGTGCTGGTGAAGGTGCATGCGGTTTCGGTCAACCGCACCCTCGACCTCGTGATGCGCGCCGGACGCTACGCCAAGCCCGTGAAGCTGCCGCACATTCTGGGCGTCGATCCGTCAGGGGTCATCGCTGAGGTTGGCGACGGCGTGACGGACCGGAAGGTCGGCGATCGCGTCGTCACGGTCCCGTGGCGCTCCGCGCCAACCGCACCGTCGGATTCGGTCGGCGTGCAGCGGCCGGGCGGATACGCCGAATACGTGGCGCTGCCCGCCATCGGCACGTTGCCGATTCCGGGCGATCTCGATTTCGTCACCGCGACCGTGGTGGCCCGCCACGCCGCCGCGGCCTTTACGCTGCTGCGCGACGCCGCCGCCGTGAAGGCGGGCGAATGGGTGCTGATCATGGGCGCATCGGGCGGCCTCGGCAGCGCCGGCGTTCAGGTCGCGAAGGCGATGGGGGCCAATGTGATCGCCGGCGCGGGCGCTGACGAGCGGGTGAAAGCGGCGGTCGATCTCGGCGCCGACGCGGGCGTGAACTATCGCACGCAGGATCTGACCGCCGAGGTGATGAAAATCACGGACGGCAAGGGCGTCAACGTCGTGTTCGAGAACGTCGGCGATCCGGACCTGTTTCCGAAAGCGTTCGCAAGCCTTGGACGCTTCGGACGGCTCGTGACGTCCGGCGGACATGCGGGCGGACTCGTGCAGATCGACATCAACAAGTTGTATCTGAACCAGATCAGCATCCATGGCCGCGTCGGCTTCTCACAGAAGGACATCGTCGACAGCCTGCAAGCGGCTGCCGACGGCAAGTTCAAAATCATCGTCGATGCTGTTCTGCCGCTGAAGGATGCGGCGGAAGCGCATCGGCGCGTGGACGCGCGCAACGGCCTCGGCAAGGTCGTGCTCGATCCGACAAAGAGCTGACAAAGCCACAAGACCAAGGGGGAAACGACATGAAGGTTCGGGCGCTTGCGTTCGCTCTGGCCGGATTATTGTGCGCATCGCCGCACGCGGCGCGCGCGCAGGAGCCGGCGAATTTCTACGCCGGCAAGACCATGACATTCGTGGTCGGCTTCGTATCCGGCGCCAGCATGGACGCCACCGCGCGCGTGCTGGCGCAGCACATGACAAAGCACATTCCGGGCAATCCGAAATATATCATCCAGAACATGCCGGGCGCCGGCAGCCTCGTGGCGGCGAACCATGTGTTCAACGTCGCGCAGAAAGACGGGACTGTCATCGGTCTGTTCTCCGAGACCATCCCGCTCGCGCCGCTGTGGAAGCTGAAGGGAACGCAATACGATCCGAGACAGGTCGGCTGGATCGGCAGCACGTCGGGCCGGCCGACCGCGCTGGTGCTGGTGCGCAGCGACGCGCCAGCGACCACCATCGACGGCGCGAAGACGGCCGAAGTCGTTGTCGGCGCCACCGGACCGGGCACGCCGAGCGCGGCCTATCCGCGTCTGTTGAATGCGCTGCTCGGCACGAAATTTCGCGTCGTGCTGGGCTACAGCGGCGGGCCAGCCGTGAACCTCGCCATCGAGCGCAACGAATTGCACGGCCTGCTCGGCTGGTCGTGGGCGTCGCTCAACGCCGAGAAGCCCGATTGGGTGACCAGCAAATTCGTGACCGTGATGGCGCAGCTTGCCCGGAAACCGAATCCCGGACTCGCAGGCGTGCCGCTGATCGTCGATCTCGCGCAGACTCCCGAAGATCGCAAGATCATGGATCTCGTCTTCCGCAGTCAGGAGATGAACCGTCCGTTCGCGGCTGCTCCCGGCGTGCCTGCCGATCGGCTGAAGGCGTTGCGCGACGCTTTCGACGCCACGATGGCCGACCCGTCTTTCATCGAAGACGCGACGCGGAGCCTGCCTGATCCGCTCGAGGTGACAAACTGGAAGGAGATGACCGACTACGTCGAGCAGGGCTACTCGACGCCGCCCGAGACCATCGACCGCATCTCGAAGATCATGGCGCTGGAATAGCGCGGCGAGCCAGGCGCCGCTTGCCTTCGATGTGGATCATGAAGGCGTCGCACAATCCGGTGCCATAGCCGAATTTCGTGCCGACAAGGCCGACCGTTTCACGCAAGGCCCACACGCGCGGCGTATCCGGCGCAACATCGAGCGACACCGACGTCCCGTTGAGTCCGAATGCGATCGACGTCGCGCCCTTCCGTGCGCTTCAGCGCCCGGTGACCTTGCGCAGCAGTGCGCTCGGTTCCTGCGGCGCGGCATCACCAGTCCAGACCACGTACTGATCGGGTCGCACCAGCACGAGCGCCGCCTCGTATGCGGCGTGCGCCACGGGGTTGGATTCCGTGACGATCTTCAGCGGAACGCCGAGTTCGCGCGCCGCCGCCGCGAATGCTTCGGCGGCGCTGGCAGCGCCGTAATTCAGCAGCGTGAAGCCCTGCCCGAGCGCATCGAAATTGGTGGTTCCATCGGCCAAGGTTTGCGGCGTCAGGTGATGGCCGGCGCGGGCCTTCAGCATGTGCGCGCCGTGGGCGGTGATCTTGCCCCCCGGCGGACCATCGACGACTGGCGACCCCTCGTAATTGGGCTCGTAATCGAGTCCACGCGAGCCGCCCTTCATGGGGCGCGACTTCCACGCCGTCTCGAACTCGGCAAGATCCCTGTCGGGGCTATAGCGATGCAGCCACTCGCCCTCTTCGCGAATCCAGTCAGCGATGAAATCCTCGCCCACATCCCTGAAAATCGGCTGACGTTCGACGCTGTAGGTATCGAGCAGCGCATCGCCGCCCCAGCCCTGCAGCACCGCAGCAAGTTTCCATCCAAGATTGGCCGCGTCCTCGACGCCGTTGTTGAGGCCGAAGCCGCCATAGGGCGGATGGGTGTGCGCCGCATCGCCCGCGACGAACACGCGGCCGACCCGATAACGCTCCGCCACCGCGACGCGTAGATCCCAGAAGCCAACGTGATCGATCTCACAGGCGAACTCGAATCCGGCCGCGTCATACAGCAGGCCCCGGAAGTCGAAACTTTGGTCCGCTTCCTTCGGCACGGCTGCATGGAAGAACCAGCTTTCGCCCACATCGACTCGGCCGAAGAATTGCCAGTAACCATTCAGTTCCGGCTTCAGCACCGTGTAGGTGGAGCGCTTCGGGTAGCGCTGAAGACGCTCGTGTAATTCCTTCGAGCGAAAAACCAGCAGCGCCATCTTGGCGTCGAAATTCGTGCCAGATCGCTCGATGCCCGACGTGTCGCGAACCATCGAGCGCCCGCCGTCGCAGCCGACAAGATAGGCAGCCCTGATCGTGCGCTGCTCGCCGTTCGGACCTTCGATGTCGACTTCGACTCCGTCCAAGTCCTGCCGCAGACGCGCGGCGGTCCAGTCGTAGATCACCTCGACGCTCGGCAGTTTCGCAACAGCAGCACGCAGGACTGTCTCCACCTGATATTGCGGCAGGCGCTCGTTCGCCTGCGAATAGTACGAGCGCACAGGCTCTCGATCGGGGCTCGCCGCCCACCAGGGTGTCGTCAGGTCGCGATAGGCGAGGATTTCGCCGATCGGAAATCCCTTCTCCATAACACGGGCTTCGCGCACAGCCTTCTCGACGCCCCAGACGGCGAAATGCTCCATGGTGCGGCCATTCAGACTCTGGCCCTTCGGAATGTTGTGCATCTCGCCGCGCCGCTCAATCAACACGCAGCGAACGCCCCGCAGCCCAAGGTCGAGGGCAAGCCCCATTCCCACCGGCCCGCCCCCGACAATCGCCACCTGCGTCGGATT
>CANJEY010000160.1 GCA_947472615.1 Beijerinckiaceae bacterium | reverse complement strand
GCCTTCGTCATCATGCTGATCGCATCCATCGTGGCGGTGCTGGCGACGTTCGGGTTGCGACGTCACCCGGCCTGAGTCTTCAACGAACCAGTTGTCCGGTCTTTCTCCAGCCAGCGCGTCAGGACGCGACGCACCGCGTCAGTGCGGGCCTCGGTTGCGCGCGAGAAGGCCCATCCGGCCGCCACGGCGATCGCCATGATGGCGAACGCCAGCGCCCAATGGGCGGGCGTCGCCGGCACATTGCGCCATCCGATGCCCCAGAGGCTTTGCGCGGCCGCGCACAGAAAGGTGATGAGCGGCATGTGGATGGCGTAGAGCGAGTACGAGAAGTTCGAGAGCGCCTGATGGCCGCGCCAGTCGAGCACGCGCCAGCCGGAGTCGGCGAACCGCAGCGTCAGCAAGAGATTGGCGAAAGATAGCGCCACAGCGAGATCGACCGCATCGCCGAGATAGCCCTGCTGCAAGTCGGCGAACCGGAACGCCAGCCGGCAGCCGACCGATACCGCGAGAAATACCAGCAGCGCGACGGCCTTCGAGCGCATCAGCGGACGGCCCGGCAGAATCGCCAGCGCGCCTGCGATCCAGACGCCGAAGCCGAACAAATGCCAACTGCCGCTGATTGAGGTGACGACCAGCAGCGCGAGACCAGCCGCGAAGGCCGCCAGCCGCGCCATGAACGGCAGGCCGCGCATCAGCGGCGCGCACAGCAGCGGGAATGTCATATAGTTCCAGTATTCGTGCGACAGCGTCCACAGCGCGCTGTTGGTGCCCCAGTAGGGAACGAAGATGTCCTGCATCTCAAATAGATTGAGCAGCAGCAGGATCGGGGCGAAATGCCCCGCCGCGTCTTCCGCCTGATAGATCGAGGCCGGAAACAGGCTGCGGCCGAGTGCGTCGAACGCCGTGGTCAGCACGAGGGCGGGGATCAGCACGAGATAGATCCGCACCGTCCGGTCGAGAAAATAGCGCCGCATGTCCAGCTGGCCGCTGCGCGCGCGGTTCAACACCGCGCCGCCGACCAGAAAGCCGGACAGGACGAAGAACACCACCACGGCCTGATGCGCGAACCCGTAGGCGAAGACCCAGAGATTCAGCCCCCAGCCGCGATGCTCGGCGGGGATGTTCGCCAGCACCGTAAAGGTGCGGTCGTTCAGGTGGGTGATGAGAACGCAAAACGCCGCGATCCAGCGGGCTGTGTCGATAAATTTCGAAAGTGTCGCATTCATGGACAGACGCTCGCTGGGACCGCGTTGATCCGGTGGCGTCGCAGGATCAGGGCCAGCCCGGCTGGCCCGGCTTTACATCAGCCGCAATTGGCCTTGCCGCACTTGCGGACGTTGTCGACCTTCGACTTCAATTCATCGTACCCGACCGCACCGACCACCACGTCGTCGCCGACCACGAAGGAGGGCGTGCCGGTGAGGCTGAGGCTGTCCCCCATCTTCATCACTTCCTCGATCGCGGCGTGGACCTCCGGCAGGCCGACGTCCCGCGCCAACCGGTCCATGTCGACGCCGGATTCCGCCGCCACCGCCATGGCTGAGGCCTTCGTGGCCTGTCCGCGCGCGCCGAGCAGCTTGCGGTGGAAGTCCCAGAACTTGTCGCCCGACAATTGCTTGCGCACGGCGGTGGCGACCTGCGCGGCCTCGACTGACTGCGGGCCAAGGACCGGGAAATCCTTCAGCACCACGCGCAGATCGGGATTGTTCTTCATCAGCGAGGCGATGTCGTCGAGCGAATGCTTGCAGTAGCTGCAATTGTAATCGAAGAACTCGACCAGCGTGATCTTGCCGTTCGGGTTGCCGATCACCGCCTGATTGGACGAATCGAAAATCTTCGGCCGCAGATCGGCGACAGCCTTCTGGCGCTGCGCCTCGGCGTCCGCCTTCTCGCGGCGGTCGAGTTCGATCATCGCGTCGCGGATCACTTCCGGGTTGGCGAGCAGATAGTCCCGCACGATGCCCTGCACGGCAGCGACCTGAGGCGGCGGCGCAGCGGCCTCGCGTTGGGGCAAGACCACAAAGGCGACCGTGCTGGCGGCGGCTGCGCCGCAGGCGGCGGCAAGCGTCATCTTGACGAAATTCGAGAGGGGCATTGCGGGCTCCGGGCCGCCGGACGGCGGCGAATGATCGACTCAGTATACGGCTGCGCGTTCGCCGACGCCAAACAGGCCGAAACACGATGGCGTGAATTCTAATCGGCGGCTTGAGCCGCCCGGACGGCCGCCCATTCGACAATTCCTTCGTCCGATGCGGGAGAAGCCGCCGCGATGGTCGCGTCCGGCCGCCCGTCGGGAAACCGGTACACGGCGATGACGCCGCCCGGACCCGCGCCAGTATGGCCGACCATGCGCCCCGCCGGAGCCTTCGGGTCCATCATCACCCCCAGCCCATAGGACGGCTGCACGAAAGGCCGTCCGGCGATCGGTCCGCCCACTATGACCGAGCCGCGCATTTCCTTCAGCAAGGCGGGCGGAATCAGCGGCGAGGTGATGAGCCGGTCGAGAAACAGCGCGGCCGAGGCCAATGGGCCGATCAGCAGTCCGTGGGCGACCCAGCCCGGATGATAGGAACTGGCGTTCCCCCATTGGGTCTGGAGCAGATCGGCGGGGGTGATCGCCTGCCGCACGTTGCGGATGTCGAGCGGCCCGAACAGCCGTTCCTGAAGCAACTCGCCAATCGGCTGTCCAAGCGCGGCTTCCAGAAACCGCCGAACGAACAGGTAGCCGATGTTCGAGTAAAAGAACCTGCCGAGTTCGGGATGTGGAATGCGCTCGTCGCGCATCGTCCGCGCGATGAATTCGTCGTCGCTCCACGGCATTTGACCGCCCGCGACGGCCTGCCGGTAAATGGGAAGATTGCCGTAGTCGGGAAGCCCTGCGCGGTGTTGCAGCACCTGCCGAAGCGTGAACGGTCCGTCCGGCATCTTAGCGTCGAGATCAGCCCTGCCGTCGCGCACGAAGGTTAGTACAGCAGCCGCCAGCGCGGTCTTGCCGAAACTCCACCACAGCACGGGAGCGGCGTTGTCGTCGCCAGAAACAATCGCGCCGTTGACGACGCGGGCGAGGATGACTTCGTTTGCGGCGTCCGCCATCAGTATTTCGTCGGCCGGTAATTGAGGATGTCGTCGGCCTTCAGCCAGCCCGGCGAGCCGGTCTTGAACTGCTTCTGGGCGCGGTCGGCCTGCGTGCGCGCTTCGATGTATTTGCCTTGGAGGAACAGGCTCTCGGCGGCGCTCAATTGCGCCATCGGGGCGTTGCCCTTGCGGTCGTAAGCCATGGCGAGGAATTGGTAGGTTTCTGCGTTGTCGTCGTCCTTGGTCAGGGCGGCGTTCAGGACGCGGATCGCCTCGTCGCCGTCGCGTGGATCGTTGCTGGCGACGAGCGCGCGGCCGAGCAGTACCTGAATCGGCGCGGCCGACGGGACCATCCGGGCCGCCTTGCGCAGCGGCGCGATGGCTTGCCCGGCGCGGCCGGCTTCGAGCAGGGCCTGCCCCTTCAGTTCGTGAAAGTAGGGGTTGCCCGGCTGGACGGCGATCAGAGCGTCGATCTGTGTCTGCGCGTCGTTCGTGCGGCCGAACCGATAGGCCTGAATGGCGCGCGCGTATCGCGCCGCCAGCGACGTATCGCTGAGCGGATAGCGGCGGTTGATCTCTCCCGTATCGCCGATGAAGGCCACAAGCTTGGCGCGCGCCATGTCGTGGCGCGCCTGCAGGGCGGCGGAATCGGTGACGCCCCAAGACGGGCTCGATTTCGCAGCCGATTCCAGCAGGCCGATGCGTTCGGTCGGCATCGGATGCGATTGCAGATAGGGGTCGATTCCCGCCGACTTGAACAGGCCTTCGCTCTGGAACCGCTTCATGGTTTCGAGCAGACCGCGCGACGACTGGCCGGTGGCGTTGAGGTAGCGGACAGCGGAACGGTCGGCCGCCTGTTCCTCGGCGCGCTGATAGGCGAGCAGCGAACGGGCCACGAGTTCCTGCGGCCCCATCAGCACGCCCATCGCACCGCGCGAATCGACCCCGACGCCGCCCGTGCCGCCGCGCGCGCTGCGCGCGGTCGTCGCCAGCGCCCCGACCGAGGCCAGCATGCCGATGACCGAATAGATCTGCGCGTTAGCGATCTCCATGCGCAATTGCGCCAGATGGCCGCCCGCCATGTGGCCGGTCTCATGCGCCAGCACGCCGATCATCTCGTTCGGCGTCTTGGCCTCCATGATCGCGCCGACATTGACGAAAATCTTCTGGCCGTTGGCCACGAAGGCGTTGAAGGCCCGGTCGCCGATCAGGATGATCTTGGCGGCCTTGGAGTTGATGCCCGCGACCCGGAAGATCGGCGTCGCGTAATCGCGCATCAATTGCTCGATCTCCGCGTCGCGGATCACCCCCATGCCGGGCGGTCGGCCGCCCTCCTGCGCGATTGAGACGGTGGCGGCGAGCGCGGCCAGCGCCGCCATGCCGGCGGCCGCGAGGCGGCGCGCGGCGCGCAGTGGCGGCAGACCCGGCATCCTGCTAGGCAACGCGACGCGCAATGTGCACGACCCTCCGGTTTCAGGCATGTGGCGGTCCATTCATCCGGACGCGTGATGACAAGGGTTCAGGCCGACATTATGGCCGTCGCGCGACCGCAAGGCCAGACAGTTTCAAATGTCCCCATCCGATCCGTTCGCGCGCGCCTCAAGGCTCCTGCAACCATCTCTGCGAAGCCGCGTCGCGCCGTTCTACGCCATGGAAGTGCTGTCGGCAGCCGCCGAACAGGAGCGCGCCGGACGCCAAATCGTCCACATGGAGATCGGCGAGCCCGGAGCCCCGACGCCGGCCCGGATCAGGGCGGCGGCGGCCCGCGCGCTGGAGACCGAGCGCATCGCCTATACGCCCGCGCTCGGTCGGCCGAGCTTGCGCGATAAGATCGCCGGCCATTACCGGGACTTCTATGGCCTGTCGGTCGCGCCGGAACGGATCGCCGTCACAACGGGTTCGTCCGGCGGCTTCATTCTGGCGTTTCTGGCGTTGTTCGACCCCGGCGCGCGGGTGGCGGTCGCGTCGCCCGGCTATCCGGCCTACCGGACGATTCTCGAAGCTCTCGGCATTGAGGTCGTGCCGATCCAGACCGACGCCTCGACCCGCCATGTCGTCACCGCCGCCATGATCGAGGGCGAACACGCCCGCCAGCCGCTCGACGGCGTGCTGCTGATGAGCCCCGCTAACCCCACCGGCACGATGATGACGCCCGAGGCTCTGCGCGATGTGGCCGTGACGTGCGACCGGCTCGGCGTGCATTTCATCTCGGACGAAATCTACCACGGCCTGACCTACGACCAGCCGGCGCGCTCTGCGCTCGAATGGTCCGACAAAGCGATCGTGGTCAATTCCTTCTCGAAATACTTCTGCATGACCGGATGGCGCATCGGCTGGCTGGTGCTGCCGCCCGAACTGGTGCGGCCGGTCGAACTGCTGGCACAGAGCCTGATGATCTCGGTCCCGACGCTCAGCCAGATCGCCGCCGAAGCGGCCTTCGAGGCTCGCGACGAAGTTGAAGCAATCAGGCGAGGATACGCGGCCAATCGGCTGTTACTAATGGATGAATTGCCGAAGCTTGGCCTGACATATTTCCATCCGATGGACGGAGCGTTCTACGTCTATCTGGACGTCAGCCGTTTCACCAACGACTCCATGGACTTCTGCAAGCGCATACTGCTGGAGGCAGGCGTCGCGGCCACGCCCGGCGTCGATTTCGACCGCGAACAGGGACATCGGGCCATGCGGCTTTGTTTCGCCGGAAGTAACGACGACGTCAGCGAGGCTGTGCGGCGGCTCGGCGGCTGGATGAAGCGCTGATGGCGGGCGATCTGGCCCTGTCGCAATATGTGCTGATCGCCGGCATGTCGTTCATGGCGTCGGTGATCGGCGGCGTCGCCGGCTACGGGACCGGCCTGCTGATGCCGCTGGTGCTCGTGCCGGCGATCGGAGCGGAAGCGGTCGTGCCGGTCATCAGCCTGTCGGCGTTGTTCAACAACGCGAGCCGGGTCGCGGCCTACCGGGAACTCGTCGACTGGCGCAAGGCGGCGGTCATTTTCATCGCGGCTGCTCCGACGAGCGTGATCGGGGCGTGGTTCTATACGCGGCTGAGCAGCGCAGCGGCGGCGTTTCTGATCGGCGCGGTGCTGATCGTGCTGGTGCCGGCGCGCAGGCTGCTGCGCCGGATCGACCGCCGGATCGAGGGGCGGGGACTTGTCGGGGCCGGCGCGGCCTACGGGTTGATCGTCGGCGGCACGTCGGGCAGTGGGGTTATCCTGTTGTCGATCCTGCTGGCCGCCGGGCTCGAAGGCCGGGCCGTGATCGCCACCGACGCCTGCGTGTCGTTCGGCATCGGCATCCTGAAGACGGGCGTCTTCCAGACAGCGGGCGCGCTGCCGCTGTCGTCGTGGATCGTGGCGCTCGTGATGGGCGTTGCGGCGACGCCGGGCGCGTTTGTGGCGCGGCGGCTGACCGACGGGCTTGCCGCGAAGTGGCACGTGCTGATTCTCGATGCTGTCGTGGTGCTGGGCGGATTGCTGCTAATCGCCCAGGCGGTCCGCACGCATCTCTGGCCCTGAATCGAAACGGCGCCCGTAGGCGCCGTTTCTGAGATCAGTTGCCGCCGAAGCTGGCCTTGGCGCGCTGCCACCAGCCGCCGCGCTTCACCTGAGGCGGCGCGGCTTCCTCGACCTCGACCATGCGGGCCGGGACCGGATCGGGCGTCGCCGGTTCGGCGGGCGCGGGCTCCGGCACAGGCGCGGCCGGTGCCGGGGCCGCCACAACGGGTTCCGCGGCTTTCGGCTCGGCCGCGGGGGCGATCGTCTCGGCCGGTAGCGGCTGAGTAGCCGGGGTTTCGACCTCGACGTGGAACGACTGGGTCGCCTCGACAGGCTTGACTTCGGACGCACTGGAATCGTCCGTCGCGGCTTCTGCCGGAGACGGAGCCCAATAGCCGTTGCTGCCATCGGCTGCGATCGGCTGCACCTCGGCGCTTTCAGCCCCACGCGCCGGACGGCGGCCACGGCGACGACGACGACGACGGCCGTCAGGTCCGCGATCCTGCTGGCCTTCGGCGCCGACATCGAGTTCGGCGGCGTCGGCCTCGACGTCGAATTCGTCGACTTCGCCGTCCGAGATGGCCGCAAATTCCGGCGCAATCCCCGGAATGTCTCCGTCGATTTCGGCGACGACCGCAAGGCCGGCGTCGGAAGGCTGCGGTGCCTGCGGGTCGATGCCCGACGGCTCGCGATCGCCCCGGCCGCGACGGCGGCGGCGACGACGGCGGCGACGCACATCGGCTTCGCTCTCGCCATTGGTCTCGGCCCCGGAGGCTTCGGCCTCGGCGTCGGCAGACGCTTCCTGATCCGTCTCGGCCTCGTCCTCGGTCTCGTCCTCGTCGGCTTCGACCTCGAAGTCGGAGGGGTCGATCGAGTCGATGCTGACGACTTCTGACTTCTTCTCGAATTCGATCGGCGGGCTGGCGAGGTCGCCGCGCTCGAGCGCGTGGAACACCGATCCGGTCAGCGTCTCGTCCACCAGAATGTTGATGGTGACGCCGAAGCGGCGTTCGATCTCGCGCAGATGCGAGCGCTTCTGGTTGAGGATATAGAGCGCCACCTCGGTGCGGGTGCGCACCGTCATGTTGTGGGTGGAGCTCTTGATCAGGGCGTCTTCCAGCACGCGCAGAACGTGCAGGGCGATCGACGAGGTCGAACGCACGAGCCCCGAGCCCAGACAATGCGGGCAGGGGACGGTCGAGCCTTCGAGTACGCCGGTGCGCATGCGCTGGCGCGACATTTCGAGCAGGCCGAAATGCGAGATGCGGCCGACCTGGATGCGCGCCCGATCGTTCTTCAGCGCATCCTTCATGCGCCGTTCGACGGCCCGGTTGTTGCGGTTCTCCTCCATGTCGATGAAGTCGACCACGATGAGGCCGGCGAGATCGCGCAGCCGCAACTGGCGCGCCACTTCGTCGGCGGCTTCGAGGTTCGTCCGCAGCGCGGTGTCCTCGATATTGTGTTCGCGGGTCGAACGTCCTGAGTTCACGTCGATTGCCACCAGCGCTTCAGTCTGGTTGATGACGATGTAGCCGCCGGACCGCAGCGTTACCTGACTGGAGAACATGGAGTCGAGTTGCGCCTCGACGCCGAACTTGGCGAAGATCGGCTGCTGCTCGGTCCACTTCACCACGCTGCGCACATGCGTCGGCATCAGCAGGCGCATGAAGTCGCGCGCCTCGCGGAAGCCCTCGTCGCCAGCGACCGAAATGTCGTCGATGTCCTTGTTGTAGAGATCGCGGATGGAGCGCTTGATCAGCGATCCTTCCTCGTAAACCAGCGTCGGCGCAGTGGAGCGCAGCGTCAGTTCGCGCACAGTCTCCCACATGCGCAGCAGATATTCGAAGTCGCGGCGGATTTCCTGCTTCGTGCGCGATGCGCCGGCGGTGCGCAGGATGACCCCCATGCCTTCCGGCACTTCGAGTTCCTGCACGAGGCCCTTGAGGCGCTTGCGGTCGCCGATGTCGGTGATCTTGCGCGAAATGCCGCCGCCGCGCGCCGTGTTGGGCATCAGCACCGAATAGCGGCCGGCGAGCGACAGATAGGTGGTCAGCGACGCGCCCTTATTGCCGCGCTCTTCCTTGACGACCTGCACCAGCAGAACCTGCCGGCGCTTGATGACTTCCTGAATCTTGTACTGCCGGCGCGGACGGAAGGTGCGGCTGGGCGCAGCCTCCTCCATGTCGTCGCCGCCGATCTGTTCGATCTGCTCGTCTTCTTCCTCGTCGTCCTCATCGGACTCGTCGTCTTCGTCATGCGAGGAATCGGAAGCAGAGGACGTTTCGTGCGATGAGGCTTCGTCGGCGTCAGATCCAAGATCGCCAGACTCGACCTGCGCGTCCGACGCAGACGTCTCGTCATGCGAGGTGAAATGCTCGGAGGCCGAGCCTTCTTCCTCGTGGCGGGCTTCGACCGGCGCCGGCTGTTCGGCGGCTTCGCTCGCGGCGTGTTCTTCGGCCGGGGTGGGTGCTTCAGAACCGTGTTCCTGCGCCGCATCGCTGTTGTCGGCGCTCTGCTCGCTCGACGCGGGTTCATGGTCGGTGGCGCTGAAATGCTCCGCGTCGCCGTCATGGCCGGTTTCGACCGGGGGCGCGGATTCGTCTGTCAGCGCAACCGCTTCGGAAATCGTCTCGTCGGCTGGCTTGGCGCGCTTTTCGGCGCGGTCGCCATTCGGGCGGCGGTGACGGCGGCTGCGGCGCGGGCCGCGCGCCTCTTCTTCTTCCTCTTCGCGCTGCTGACGCGCTTCGTCCTCGAGCAGCGCCTG
>CANJEY010000159.1 GCA_947472615.1 Beijerinckiaceae bacterium | reverse complement strand
GAAGCCTTCGATCACGCGGCCATGCTCCATCACATAATAGCGGTCCGCGATGGTCGAGGCCCACCGGAAATTCTGTTCGACCAGCAGGATCGTGAAACCCCGCTGCTTCAGCGCCGCGATCGTCGCGCCGATCTGGCGCATCACGACCGGCGCGAGGCCCTCGGATGGCTCGTCGAGCAACAGCAGCCGCGCCCCGGTGCGCAGGATGCGGGCGATCGCCAGCATCTGCTGCTCGCCGCCGGAGAGTTTCGTTCCCTGATGACGTAGCCTGTCGCGCAGCGGCGGAAACAGCTCGAAGATCTCGTCGAGGCTCAAACCGCCCGGCCGCACGACCGGCGGCAGCAGCAGATTTTCCTCCACGTCGAGGCTGGCGAAAATGCCGCGCTCTTCGGGACAATAGCCGATGCCGAGGCGCGCGATGCGGTCGGACGTCAGGCCAATCGTCTCGGCGCTGTCGAAGCGCACGGATCCGGTGCGCCGGCCGATAATTCCCAGAACGGATTTCAACACACTTGTCTTGCCGGCGCCGTTGCGGCCGAGCAGCGTCACGACTTCGCCCGGCGCGACATGAAGATCGACGCCGTGCAGCACGTGGGATTCGCCATACCACGCTTGCAGGCCCGTGACTTCGAGCAGCGGCATCCGGCCCTGCGCGTCAAACATCGGGCGCTCCCAGATAGGCTTCCTGCACGGCGGGATCGGCCGAGATCGTCGCGTAATCGCCCTCCGCCAGCACCTGACCGCGCATCAGCACCGTGATCGCATCCGACAGATCCGCCACGACGCTCAGATTGTGTTCGACCATCAGGATCGTGCGGTCGGCCGACGCCTTTCGGATCAGCCGGACGATACGATCAATGTCCTCGCGGCCCATACCGGCGGTCGGCTCGTCGAGCAACAGCAATTCCGGATCAAGCGCCAGCGTCGTGGCGAATTCCAGCGCCCGCTTGCGACCGTAGGACAGTTCGATCGCTTCGCGCTGGGCGAGATCGGCGAGCCCGACATCCTCAAGCAGCGACATGGCGCGCGCGTTCAGTCCGTCGAGCACGCTGGCGGATCGCCAGAAGTCAAGCGATGCGCCGCGCGCGCTCTGCAGGCCAAGCCGCACGTTCTGCAACGCCGTCAAGTGTGGAAACACCGCTGAAATCTGGAACGAGCGCCCGAGCCCGAGACGCGCCACGTCCGCCGGACGCATCGCGGTCACGTCGCGGCCCTTGAACAGAATGCGGCCAGACGTCGGGGCGAGAAAGCGTGTCAAAAGGTTGAAGCAGGTGGTCTTGCCCGCGCCATTGGGGCCGATCAGCGCGTGAACGCTTCCGCGCCGGATGCGCAGATCGACGCCCCGGACCGCGACGAACCCGCCGAACTCCTTCGTCAACCCGATCGTCTCGAGGACGCAGTCGTCTTGCACCGGCGTCGTGACTCCCGCTGCCCCAGTGCGGCGACCGTAGCGGCGGCCCGCCGGATCGGCAAGCGCGACGGCGCGGCCAACCATCGCCGGAATTGCGCCAGATCAATCGCGCGCGCCGCGAATTTGGCGATGGTCGCACAGGCTCGGGCGCGTGCGCCCCAAACCGAAAGGGCGGAGATGGCGCGAGGACTGGACATTCTGATCGCCGGGGCCGGCATCGGCGGGCTGACGGCTGCCGCCTGCCTCATCCGCAAGGGCCACAGAGTTCGGGTGTTCGAGCAATCGGCGGCGCTGGGCGAGGTCGGCGCGGGCATTCAGGTCAGCGCCAACGGCGTCAAGGTTCTCTACGATCTCGGCCTGCGTGACGAGCTTGAAAAGGTGGTGGTGCGCCCGAAGGCGTTCGAGTTTCGCCGCTACGACACGGGCGACGTCATGCAGACGATGCCGCTCGGCGAGACGCACGAGGCGGCGTTCGGCGCACCTTATTATCATGTTCACCGCGCCGACATTCACGCCATTCTGGCGGCCAAGGTGCAGGCGCTCGATCCCTCCTGCATCACTCTCAACGCGCGGGCGGCCGAATTCTCGGAGACGAACGACAGTGTGACGCTGAAGCTCGCTGACGGCTCGCAGTATTCGGGCGACGTGCTGATTGGGGCTGATGGAATGAAGTCGGCGATCCGCAAACGCATCGTGGGCGAGACGCCGACGAACTACACCGGCCATGTGGCGTGGCGCGCGACGATACCGGCCGAACGCCTGCCGGCCGACATCATGGACAGGGTGGTGACCCTGTGGTGCGGGCCGCGCAATCACGCGGTGATCTACTGGCTCTGCGCCGGAAAGGTGCTGAACTTCGTCGGCTGCGTCGAATACGACGGCTGGGAAGACGAATCCTGGACGCAGAAGCGCCCCTGGGCGGACCTCAAGGCCGATTACGCGGGCTTTCATCCGGACGTGCAAACCATTCTGGACGCTGTCGACAAGGACCAGTGCTACCGCTGGGCGATGAACAACCGCAAGCCGATCCATGTATGGAGCACCAAGCGCGCCACGCTGCTGGGCGACGCCGTGCATCCGACCCTGCCCTATCTGGCGTCCGGCGCGGTGATGGCGATCGAGGATTCCGCCGTGCTGGCGCGGTGCCTGTCGGGCGACGAACCTGTGGCGTTCGCGCTCGACCGCTATCAGCGCAACCGCGCCGAGCGCACCGCCCGCATCGTCAATGAATCGACTGAGCACGGCAGCCTCTATCACATCACGGACGCAGAGGAGATGAAGCGCGAGTTCGCCCGTCGCAACATCGCGAAATCCCGCGCCGAATGGCTCTATTGCTACGACCCCCTGCAGACCGAACTGGCCTGACCGCGCATACGAACACAGGAGACAAAGATGTCGGCCCTCGGAACGCTCGAAGAACTGCCACAATCCTATCGCGACGACCTGTCGAAGATCGATCTTGTGCCGTTGTGGCCGGCGCTGCGCAGTTTCCTTCCCTATGAGCAGCCGGAGCGCAAATGCCGGCCGATGATCTGGCGCTATGCGGAGGCGCGGCCGCTCTTGTTGCAGGCCGGCGATCTGACGCCCATCGAGAAGGCCGAGCGCCGCGTGCTGATCCTCGCCAATCCATCGCTCGACAGTGCGAGTGGGCGCGCGACGCCCACGATCTATCTTGGCCTGCAATTGATCAAGCCCGGCGAGACCGCGCCCAACCACAAGCATTCGCCCAGCGCCATTCGCTTCGTGGTGGAAGGTGAAGGCGGCTTCACGGTCGTCGAAGGCGAGAAGATGCCGATGGAAAAAGGCGATCTGATCCTGACGCCGTCTGGCCTCTGGCACGAACACGGACATGCGGGCTCCGGGCCGGTCGTGTGGCTCGATGCACTCGATCTGCCGCTCGTCTATTCGGTCGAGGCGTCCTATTGCGTCGAGGGCGCGCCGCAACGCCCGACCAACGCCGCCGACCGTTCCCAGTCGCAATATCGCCGCTCAGGCCTCGTTCCCTATTCGGCCCTGTCGCGCAAGCCGGACCGATATCCGCTGCGCCGCTTCCCGTGGAAAGAAGTGCGCGAAGCGCTCAACGCGCTCGCCTCGCACGCAGGCCGTGACGAACACGCGCATCT
The DNA here is from genome assembly GCA_947472615.1 of Beijerinckiaceae bacterium. GTDB lineage: Bacteria > Pseudomonadota > Alphaproteobacteria > Rhizobiales > Beijerinckiaceae > Terripilifer. The sequence continues at coordinate 5,852 of CANJEY010000159.1, read as the reverse complement.
CGCCTACATCAATCCCGAAACCGGCGACGCCTGCCTGCCAATCCTCGGCTTTTCCGCGATGGCGCTGCGGCCGGGCGAAACCTATGCTCCGTCGCGGCGCTCCGCGTCTTCGGTGTTCCATGTGATCGAGGGCGAAGGCGACGCAGAGATCGACGGCGTCACGATGAAGTTCTCGCCATCGGACACGATCGCGTCGCCGACGCATGCCAAAATCCAGGTGCGCAACAATTCGTCGAAGATGGCCTATCTGTTTATGGTCGACGATGCGCCAATGCAGCGCAAGCTCGGCTTCTACGAGGAGTTCTGAGCGACCGCAGCCATCCGATGCAACGCGACCCGGCGCGCATCGATGGTGCGATGCAGATGCTGGATCGCAATCGACAGCGCGCTAAGTTGCGCGTCTTCCAGTGAATTGTGTTCCGCCTTGCGGAGCACGACGGTGAAAACGTCGTGCAGTTCGAGTTCATGGGTCAGCAGTTCCTCCTCGCTCGCCGCCGACCGCACCTGCTCGATCAACGCCCGCACGCGCTGAAACAATTCACTGTCGCGCACGCCGCCCGACGGCGCGGCGAAACGCTGGATGCTGGCGAACGCCGAGCCGACGAATCCGAAACCGATGAGAGCGAGATAGAAAATGTCGGAATACTGATCGAAGAACGTCTTCTCTTCGCCATCGAAATAGGCCGCTGCGCCGGGGTGTACGGGAACGATTGCGTCCTTGGCGGTGTCGGGCGCCTCGAGGCGATTGGCTGCGGGAAATTCGTAAGCCAGTCCGGGCCGGAGCGAAAACAGACTGCGGGCGACGTCAGCCGCCAGCGTGTCTCTCATCGTCGAGGACGCAACGAGAAAGTGGGCAAACTTCACGGTCGGCGTGGGCTTGGGAGGGCGGGGCGGACTGCCGCCAAACGACCCTGCGTCGATTTCGGTCGCCTCGAACTGCGGCATACGTTTGGCGATCGCCTCTGCATTGCGAAACGGGATGAAAACAAGGTCCGGATCGCTGTCAGGCGCTAGCGCCGCAATCACCTCGGTCACCGCCCGGCCGGTGATCGGCCCTGCCATCAGCGCCGCCGCGATGCGGCCCTCGGCGATGGCGGGCGCCACTTCGCCCGGCCCGATGGTGACGACGTTCACGGCCTCGCGCGCCAGTCCATAGTGCGGCAGCAGCTCGGCCAGAATGCTGTTATTGACCCCGTTGCGTCCGACGGCTCCGATCGTCTTGCCAGCCAGTTGGGCGATCTCTGTGACGCCGGACGAGGGTTTGGTGACGAGAACCACGACGTTCTGGTGAAACACCGCGATTGCTTGCCCGTTCGTCGGCAAATGCTGGTCCTGCCGCACGATGGCGAGGTTCACCTTCCCTTCCTCGAGCAACTTGACCGCTTCGGCCGGCGTCTCGGTGACGACCTGCCGCCAACGAAACGGTGCGCTGTCGGAGACAAGGCGGGGCGCAATGCCGGCGATGAGTTGCGCGTCGTCGGAGCCGGGCGGCCCGACCGCGATACGCAGCACGGCTGGCCGCGCATAGAAATGCCCCGCGACTGCGAAAAGCCCCGCCGCCGCCACTGCGATCAGCGCCAGAATGATCCACTCACGTCGAAAAAAATTCATCGATCCGATCACCCGCGCGACGCGCTTGAAGCCAGACTTTAACAGCAATTCGCCCATCCGGCATATATCGGGCGTACGCGGCCGATCCGAAAGGCCCGCCGACCACGTGACAGAAGGTCGCCAGCGCGGCGGTTTTCGGTTGTGAAGCAGGGCGATGTCCGGCTATTTCAGGGATACGCCGCCGGACGCGGACGCATGAGGGAGGACGACGTGTTCAAACCAGTGACGGGCGCCGCATTCCTGTTCGCCGCCGCGCTTGCGACGGGCTCCGCAGCCGCGCAGGACTGGCAGAAGGAATGGGCCGACACACTCGCCCGCGCCAAGGGGCAGGAACTCAATCTTGCTGTCCACAGCTATGAGGCGCACGAGGCCGTCGCGCGCGAATTCCAGAAGAAATTTCCCGACATCAAGGTCAACGTCACGCCCTCGACGCCCTCGACCTTCGCGCCGCGCGTCATCACCGAACAGCGCAACGGCATCTTTGCCTGGGATTCGTGGTGGGCCTCGACCGCCAACATGAACAATCTCGTCCTGCCTCTCGACGGCTTCGACAAGATCACCGATTATTTCATTCTGCCGGAGGTGAAGGAGCCGTCGAACTGGCGACGTCCCGACATGCTCTACACGTCCGAGCGCGGCCCCTACATCCTGATGGCCGCGCAATACGCGGAGAGCACGGCCTATTTCAACAAGGCCGCCGTGAAAGGCCTCGAGGTGAAGGACGTCGACGACCTTCTCAACCCGAAGCTGAAGGGCCTCATCGTCACCGAAGACGCCACCAAGCCGAACGCCGGCACCTATGTGCTGTCGAGCTTCGTCAAAACACGGGGCGAAGGCTTCATGCGCCGTCTGCTCGGTGAAATGAATCCAGTCTACATCTCCAACCAGCGCCAGATCGCCGATACGCTGATCCGCGGCGACGCCGCCGTCATGCTCGGCGGCAATCCCGAATACGTGAACCAGTGCTGGAAGGCTGGCGCATGCCGCGACATCATCCGCCTGCCGGTCCAGAAATATCTGCTCGGGCGCGGCGTCGCGGTGATGAAGAACGCGCCGCACAAGGACGCCACAAAGGTCTGGGTCAACTGGCTGCTGAGCAAGGACGGTCAGGAGACCTACGTGAAGCTCTGGGCCGCCACCAATGAGGTCGGCGCGGTCAGCATGCGCAAGGATGTGGCGGCCGATCCGCATCATCTCGACAGCGAACCGGACTACGCCAACATGGAAAAATTCGGCCGCCCGTCGACGGACGCCGGCGCGCGCGATCTCGAAGTCGTGTCGAACATCTACAAAGAATATCGGGACAAGAAGTGAGCCGGCCCGGAGACGCACCCATGTCGAAGACTCTGCGCCGACTCGCGATCCCGCTGGCTCTCGCGATGGCGATGTCTGCGCCCGCGCTGGCGCAGGACTGGCGGAAGGACTGGGCCGAGACGCTCGCCCGCGCCAAGGGTCAGGACCTGAACCTCATCGTCCACAGCTACGAGGCGCATGAAGCGGTCGCGCGCGAGTTCCAGAAGAAGTTCCCGGACATCAGGGTCAACGTCACCGCCGCGACGCCGTCATCGACCGCGCCGCGCATCGTGTCAGAGCAGAAGAACGGCATCTACAACTGGGATTCGTGGTGGGCCTCGACGTCCAACATGAACAACATCGTGCTGCCTGTCGGGGGCTTCGAGAAGCTGCCGGATTATTTCATTCTGCCGGAGGTGAAGGACGCGGCGAACTGGCGGCGTCCCGACATGCTCTACACGTCGGAGCGCGGGCCATTCATTCTGGTGCATTCCTATTATTATGAGGCCACAGGCTTCATCAACAGGAGCGTCGTGAAAGGCTTCACGTTTGCGGGCGTCGACGATCTGGTCGATCCGCGCCTGAAAGGCAAGATCATCATCGAGGAGCCGACGCGACCGAACGGCGGGTCGAACGCATCGGCGGCGTTTCTTAAACTGCGCGGGTCGGACTTCGTCACGAAGCTGTTTGCCGACCAGCAGCCGACCTTCATGACGATCACCCGGCAGATCACCGACGCGGTGTCGCGCGGCGATGCCGCCATCGCCATCGGGGGCAATCCGGAGGCCGTCGCGCAATGCTGGAAGGCCGGCGGCTGCAAGGACGTCTCCCGCATGTCGCAGATCAATTATGTGCTGGCGCGCGGCGTCGGCGTATTCAAGAACGCGCCGCACAAGGACGCCACGAAGGTCTGGATCAACTGGCTGCTCAGCCGCGAAGGCCAGCAGACCTATGTGGAGATGTGGGCGAAGACCAACGAGTCCGGCGCGGTCAGCATGCGATCCGATGTCGCGCCCGACCCGCGGCATCAGGCCAGCGTTCCGGACTATGCTCGCCTCGACGAATTCGTCAGCGTGGCGACGGATTCCGGCGCGCAATATATGGACGACGTCTACAAGCTCTACGCCAAGGTCCGCAATCGATAGCGCCCTGAGCGATCGGCCCGAACAGCCAGAACAGAAGAGTCCGCGATGCTGAAACCCGAAGATAACGAACGCCTGACCCGCGTCGGTCCCGGCACGCCCGCTGGCGAATTGTTCCGCCGCTACTGGCAGCCTGCGCTGCTGGCGTCGGAGCTTCCGGAAAACGACGGCGCGCCCGTGCGGGTGAGGCTGCTGTCCGAAGACCTCGTGGCGTTTCGCGACACGAACGGCAAGGTCGGGCTCGTCGACGCCTATTGTCCGCATCGACGCGCGCCCATGTTCTTCGGCCGCAATGAGGAGTGCGGGCTGCGCTGCGTTTATCACGGCTGGAAATTCGACGTGAACGGCGACTGCGCCGACATGCCATCGGAACCGGGCGATACGCCGCTTAAAGCCAAGGCGAAGATCAAGTCCTACCCGACCTATGAGGCCGGCGGCATCATCTGGACCTACATGGGGCCGAAGGACAAACAACCCGCGCCGCCGAACTACGAATGGCTGCGTGCGCCCGCCACCCATCGCTACGTGTCCAAATCGGAATCGTGCTGCAATTACCTGCAGGGACTCGAAGGCGGGCTCGACACCGCGCATGTATCGTTCCTGCACAGGAACAATCTCGGCGACAAGACGTGGCTCGGGGCGCAGGACGGCGCGCCGCGCATCGAGGTCGAGTTGACCGACTACGGCTATTATTATGTGTCGACGCGCAACAGCGGGCCGGACCGGCGTTATGTGCGCGTCTATCAGTACATCATGCCGTTCCAGCAGATCCGAAGCAACGTGCTGGGCTATGCGGGCAAGCGGCCGGACGTGCCGAAGTTCGACGGCCACCTATGGGCGCCGGTCGACGATCACACGACGAATATCTACAATTTCATGTACAGTTATTCGCCCGAAATACCCCTGCCCCGCGCCTATGCGGAGAATTACGAATCCTACGCGGGGCGCGGCGCGGAGCACTTCATCCCCGGCACATTCCGGCTCAAGGCCAATCCGTCGAACGACTATTTCATCGACCGCGAGTCGCAGAAGCATCACACCGTCACCGGCATCGCGGGCGTGAACACCCAGGACATGGCGCTGCAGGAAGGCATGGGGCCGATCGTCGATCGCTCGAAAGAGTTTCTGGGCACGACCGATCGCGCTATCGTGGCGCTGCGGCGCCTGCTGCTCGAAGCCACCTATGCGGTCGAGCGCGGCGAAACCCCGAAGGGCGCCGATCCGGTCAAGCACGCCAATGCGCGGGCCTTCGATGACTTCGTGCCGGGCGACCAGACATGGCAGACGGCCTTCGCACAGGATCTTCAGGCGAAGTTCTGAGGCGGCTCAGGCGGTCTGGCGGACGGGCACGGCGGGCGGCGATGCTTCCGCCGCCGCAATCCCCTCCAGCAGCGCCACGACGCGCATGGCGTTCGCCAGCCATTCGGCGATGCGGATGTAATTGTCGAACAGCCAGTTGAAGGCGAGTTGCGTCTGTGTGAACGCCGCGCCGAGTTGCTCCAGCGCGCCGAGCGTCAGATCGCCCGACAGATATTTCGGCGCGCCCGCGAGCAACGGCACAATCGGCATGAAGGTGACGTTGGCGCTGATGATCGACGCCACTTTGCTCTGATGCCAGGCGACGCGTTTCCACATCGCGAACAGGCCTGTCAGGTCGCCGGCCACCTGCGTCTCATCATTGCGTTGCGCGACCGCTTCGCCCCGGTCGGCGTGGGCGCTGAGCAGCACGAGATCGCCGCGCAGCGCCGCTTCGCGGGCAGCCTTGCGCTCGTTGGCGCGGATGAGGGGCCGACCGATCGCGGCGAT
>CANJEY010000158.1 GCA_947472615.1 Beijerinckiaceae bacterium | reverse complement strand
TTATACCAACGGTCATTTGCAGCGACCCACATGGGCCCATTCGCGTAATCCGATTGATGTGATGGCTTCGGGGAGCGCGAGCAGTTTGTTCCAGGCCTCGCACATTGCGTCGATGATGGCGTCGTAGCTTTCGAAGATGCGGTTCGAGAGCCAATTGGCCCGCATGTATTGCCAGATGTTCTCGACCGGATTGAGCTCCGGCGAGCGCGAAGGCAAGAAGATCTGCGTGATGTTATCGGGCATGGCGAGGGCGCTCGTCGTGTGCCAGGCAGCGCGGTCCATGATCAGCACGGCGTGCGCGCCGGGCGCAACGTTGCGGGCAATTTCATCGACATGCTCCTGCATGGCGTCGGTATTGATCCAAGGCGACGCGATCGCCGCGCCCTTGCCACGCGCGGGGCAAATCGCGCCAAATAGCCAGGCGTTCTCGTAGCGCTGGTCGGCGGGCTGGCGCGGCCGTGTCCCCTTGCGCGCCCATTGGCGAACAATGCCGTTCTTTTGGCCGATGCGCGCCTCGTCACAGAACCACAGTTCGATGGGCGCTCCGTCGGGCACGTGTTCGAGATGCGCCTTCAGGGCGTTTGGGAAGTTCTTTTTTAAACGCCTCGATGATCTCGCGGTTCTGGCCGGGATGGAGAGGCCGCGCGCTCATGTGAGAGAAGCCGAGCCTTTTCAAAAGCGTTCCGATGTAGCGCTCGCAAAAATCAACGCCGAAGCGCTCCTTCACGACCCGCTGAAGATCAACGCGTCGCCAGCGCACGACGCCGTCCCGCTCGCGATCGGGCCCGGCCTCGATGATGGCGGCGAGTTCGGCCAGATGTGCAACAGAAAGCCGGGGCTCGACGCCGCCCGCATGGATATCACGCAAGCCATCCGGCCCCTGCTGGTTGAAACGGTGAACCCAATCGCGAAGGGTCTGGCGGTCCATACCGCCAATCCTGGCTGCGTCGGTCCGGTTCATGCCGTCCAGCACGGCTGCCAATGACAGCAACCGTCGGCTCTGATTGTTGTCCTTGCTCCTCTTGGCGAGGTGGCGAAGATCGGTCGCGGAATAATCGGTTCGCAGGGGAAGGGCTGACGGCATGGCGCGAATCTCCTCGCGCCAAAGGAATCAGAACATGCGAGCCGGGGGAATCCCCCCGAGAGTCAGGCCACCGTGCCGCTGGTATGACGGGCGGCGACTTGACGCTCCGTCAACCTTTACGGGCTGAAATCGGGCCTCCGCAGGTGGCCTGACGACCCTGTCCCTGCCATGTGCCGGTCAGGGCATTACCCTTGATCGATCCGCGCATCGTCATCGTGTCCCTGTCCGCTCCGAACAGGTAAACGATCGAAAAGTTGCCGTTGCTGTCGATTGTGCCGGAATTGTTGCCTGATCGGCCAACTGTAATCTGGCTGCCGCTTACCTTGAATTGAACAGCGTTGGAGGTTCCGCAGTATTGTGTTGCGCCCTCCTTTTGTGTGGTTTTCCTTGTTCCAGAGTACGATCCATCAAACCCCGCCGCGGTCGCCACTGTCGAAGCCAGGCTAAAACCGATTGATAGAACGACCATTCGCATGACGTTACCTCCCTCATCATTTCCATCATTATCGCTAGAAGGCATTACGACGACAAATCTGCGCGGCATTTGACACGTTTGCAAGATTGTGCGGCGGTTCCATTGGCAGTCCTTCATTGACGCCCCAATAGGCTGGGATTGTTGCCCATCCTTGCTGGGCTTGCTAGCGTCTCTTCCGCACGACCCATGGAGGATCACTTGGCCGCCACGCCCGGAACCATCGACCTGCACGCCCACTGGCTACCCGAGGCGCTGGTCGAGGCGCTGCGCCAGCGCGATTCGCAGCCCATGGTGCGTCGTCGCGACGACGGCCGCGAATATCTGGAATCAGCGTTCAATTCCTCGCCGATGCCGGGCCGCGAGGACATCGAGCCCCGCATGGCCGAGATGGACCGCAATGGCGTCGCGCATGCTGTGCTGTCGCTGACCACCGTGTACGGCGTTGAGCGCCTGCCGCCGGCCGACGCGCTGCCGCTGTGCCGCGCCTACAACGACGCCGTGGCGGCCGTCTGCGCGAAATATCCTGACCGATTTTCCGGCTTCGCGGCGCTGCCGATCGCCGACATGGACGTCGCGGTCGCGGAATTCGAGCGCATCATGGACAAGCCCGGCATGGTCGGCGCGCTGCTGATGGGCGACGGTTTCCTGTCGCTGAAGCGGGCGCAGACATTCGCGCCGCTGTTCGAGGCCGCCAACCGGCGCGGCGCGATCTTCATGGTGCATTACGGCAAGATCGCCAACGATCCCGAGGCCCCGAAGGTGGACGCGTCCGACAACGCCTCCTACCGCATCGGCACGCTCGACATGCAGGCGCGCATCTCGTCGAACATGCTGACCTTCTGCCTCACCGATTTCCTGACGCCTTATCCGAACGTCACGATGCTGTCGCACAATCTGGGCGGCAACATTCCGTTCGAGATCGAGCGACTCGACCATCGCGCGCATCTCGACACGCCGAACCTCGACCTGCCGTCGAAGCGCATCCGGGCCGCCAGGGGGGTTCTGGTCGACTGCAATTCGCTCGGCGCGAAGTCGATCGAACTGGCGGTGGACTGCTACGGGGCGGAGCGCATCGTGTTCGGCTCCGATGGCACCGGCTTCGGCATGGACTGGTCGATGAAAGCGATTGCGCGGGCGCGCATCAGCGACGCCGACCGTCAGGCGATCCTGCACGGCAACGCGGCCGCCGCGCTGGCGCGGGTGAAGCCGGGCCTCCGCGCCGCCGCCGAGTGATTTGTGGCCGAGTGATTTGCCGCAGGCGCACGCCACATTGCAGCCACGATCGGCAGGCTTTTCTTTCGGCCTCGTCGGGTTTAGTGTTTGATTAACCCTGTGATGGTTGAGGGCTTGGCTCCGGGCTTACGTGGCCTTAACCCTTCGCCGCAATACTTCGCTCACCATGTTCCGCGCGCGTTCTGGTGCGGGCATCCTCGAAATTGTGAGTAACAGCTTGATTCAAGCGGGTCTGGGCCACGCCGTTCGTAAATGTGCTTCCGTGGCGACCATGCTCGGGGCGAGCGCGGCGTTTCTGATGGGTTTCAGCGTCACCGAGACCCAGAACGCCGTCGCCAATGGCGATACGCGCACGATCTATCTGTATCACGCGCATTCGAAGGAAAGCATTTCGGCGACGTTCCGGGTCGACGGCCAGTACAACGGCAAGGTGCTGGAACAGCTCAACTGGTTCCTGCGCGACTGGCGGCTCGACGAGCCGACCAAGATGGATCCCCGCCTGTTCGACCTGATCTGGGAAACCTACCGCGAGAGCGGCTCGCGCGAGCCCATTCAGGTCCAGTCCGCCTATCGCTCGCCGCAGACCAACGCGATGTTGCGCCGCCGGTCCAAGGCGGTGGCGGAGAATTCCCAGCACATGGCCGGCAAGGCCATGGACCTGCATTTCATGGACGTGCCGATGTCGCGCGTCCGCGAGATCGGCATGCGCCTGCAGGGCGGTGGCGTCGGCTATTACCCGTCGGCCGGCTCGCCCTTCGTGCATCTCGACGTCGGCAGCGTGCGCGCCTGGCCGCGCATGAATTACGACCAGCTCGCCCGCCTGTTCCCGGACGGCAAGACTGTCCACATTCCGTCAAACGGCCAGCCGCTCGCTCGTTACGAAGAGGCCCGCGCCGAAATCTCCGCGCGGGGCGGCTCCTATGTGCCGACGCTCGAACAGGTCCGCTCGCCGAATTTCTTCGCCTGGCTGTTTGGCGGCGGCGAGGACGAGGATGTGGCGGCTGCGCCGCGCGCCCGTCCGGCCCCGCGCGGCCGCACGCAGGTCGCTTCGCTCGGCCGCGCCACCGGCATTGGTCCTGCGCCGCAATCGTCGTCCTACGCGCCCGTCGCGACGGGTCCGGGCGAAGATTCCAGCGCCGCCTTCTTCATGGCCGAGGCCAATCGCAACGCGCCGCAGCCGCAAAGCCCGGTCGTGGCCCGCGCGCAGGGCAATCTGCCACGCGGCGAAACCTATATCGGCCCGGCCGCGTCGCAGCCGGTGGTGGTCGCCAGCGCCCAGCCGGTGCAGGCGGGGCTTGCGCCCGTCACGCCGCAGTCGCAATTGCGCGCGCCGGACGCGACCGATCTGCAGACGCGGTTCGTCCGCACCGTCGACATGCCGCTGCCGCCGAAACGTCCGGCCGATCTGCCGATGCTGATGGCCTCGCTTGCGCCATTGCCGCCGGTACGGCCGCCCGAATTCTCGGCCCTGCCGCCGCCGCCGAAAGCCACCGCCGCGCCGGCCCGCGCCGACGCCATCGCGGGCCTGATCGGCAGCTTCAACCCGACGCCGCAGCCCGCTCCACGTCCGCGCGCGCTCCCGGCGATCATCACGCAGGGCACGTCCGTTCAGGCCTCGGCGCCAAGGGCGATGTCGTATGCGCCGGAGCAGCCGCCGTTCGGCCGGTCGGTGGTGCAGGCGAAATCGACCGTCATCGCGCCGCCGGCGTCTGCCGCCGCCGCCGCGAAGGCCCCGGCGGCGAAGAAGACCGACCTCGTTCCGGCGCGGCTCGACCGTTCCAACTTCCGTAGCCTGACTGCGCCCGGCGCCATCGCCCGCATGCCGACCCAGAATGCGCTGTCGTCGGCCGTCGCAGCGCTGCGGCCGGCCGCCCGCGTCGACGCGCGCGCGCTGGTGTTCTCGGCCGAGGCGGCTGCGCCCGCCCGGTTCGAACCGTGGAAGCCGACTGCGACGCTGGACCGCTTCTCCGGCTCGGCGCTGGAGACGCCTTTCGCGTCGAACGATTTGACGCCGCCCGCCTCCGTTCCGAACTAGGGACGGCGGGCGCGCCCGCATTGACAAGCCCGTGCCTGCTCAACATGATCCCGGCCGATCCGCCAGCGGCGTTTGCCCCCGACGCCTGACGCGCCCGAGAGAGACGCAGACGCATGGCCTCCCCTTCCGACACACGCCCCGGAACGTCCGGCGACGAACCGCTGCTTGTCGTGGACAATGTCTACAAGCGGTTCGGCGAGGGAGCAGACGCGACAATTGCGGTCGATCACATGTCGTTCGGCGTGAAGCCGGGTGAGTTCGTGTCGGTGATCGGTCCTTCCGGCTGCGGCAAATCTACCCTGTTCAACATCATCGGCGGGTTGCTGGGCGAGTATGAGGGCGAAGTCCGCATCGGGTCGGAGCGGATCATGGGGCCGCATCCGGCGGTCGGCATGGTGTTTCAGGAGGAATCGACCTTCCCGTGGCGGACCGTCATCGACAACGTCGCGTTTCCGCTGGAGCTGCGCGGGGCGCCGAAGTCCGAGCGGCTCGACAAGGCGCATCACTTCATCGATCTCGTCGGGTTGGCGAATTTCGAGAAGCGCTATCCGTCGCAATTGTCTGGCGGCATGCGCCAGCGCGTGTCGATCGCCCGCACGCTGGTGTCTGAACCGCGCATCCTGCTGATGGATGAGCCTTTCGCGGCGCTCGACGAGCAAACGCGCCTGCTGCTCGGCGACAAGATCCTGCAGATCCAGCAGCAATTGCATCAGACGACGCTGCTGATCACGCACAATCTCACCGAGGCCGTGCAATTGTCCGACCGGATCGTGGTGATGACCTACCGGCCGGGACGGCTGAAGCGCATCGTGAATATCGACCTGCCGCGCCCGCGTACATCCGAGGTCGTCGGCAGCGACGCCTTCGGCCATTACGTGGCGGAAATCTGGAGCGATCTGCGCGAGGAAGCGAGCCGCGGTATGCTCGACGCCGAAGCCTCGGTGGCGCGGCGAGGCGCGCGTGGCTGATCGCGGCGGCCTGCCGAGATTGTTGGCGCAGCGCTGGTTCGCGCCGACGTTCGGGCTTGCGACGATCGTGGCGGTTTTCGCCGTCGTCGAGGCGCTGCTGCGCGCCGATCTGCTGAACCGCTACATCCTGCCGTTTCCGTCAGACGTCGTGCTGGCGCTCGGGCGTGTGGTGACCGAGGAGAATATCCTCTCCCGCATGGGCGACACGGCGTTCGAGGTGCTGGCGTCCGGCGTGCTGGTGGTTCTCGTAGGCGTGCCGGCCGGCGCGCTGTTCCATCGCTTTCCGGTTATCCGTGCGGCGCTCGAAACCTGGGTGGCGGCGCTGGCGGCCGCGCCGGTGGTGCTGGCGTTTCCGCTGTTCCTCGTGCTGTTCGGGCGCGGGCAGAAGACCATCATCGTGATCTCGTTTGTGTATGGCGTCGCGCCGGTGCTGCTGAAGACGCTGGAAGGCCTCAGCGCCACGCGCCCGGTGTTGATCAACGTCGGCCGCAGCCTGAACATGACGTCATCGCAGATGTTCTGGAAAATCCTGTTTCCGTCGGCGATCCCGTCGATCTTCACTGGCATAAGGCTGAGTTGGACGTTCTGCCTCGTCACCGTGGTGGCGGTGGAGTTCCTGGTCAATCTCGGCGGGCTCGGCCAGCTCATCAACGATCTGGCGGAGCGCTACGATCTGCCCGGCACCTATGCGGGCATCACGTTCGTGATTCTGCTCAGCGTGGCTTTTTTCATCGTCCTCGAAAGGGTGGAAAATTGGCTGCAGCCCGCCCCATAGGCGACGCGCCCGAGCCCTCGCGGCGCGCTGTGCTGGCGGTGCGGGCCGGCGTTGCGGCGGCCTGTCTGGTCGTGTGGGAAGCGATCTCGCAGTCGGGTCTGTTCTTCGGCGACGTGGTTCCGTCGACGATGAAGATTCTGGCCTCGTTCTGGAAGCTGGCGACCTTCGATGGTTTCTGGACGCATCTGGCGGTGACGGCGGGCGAAGTGGTCGCGTCCGTGGCGATTGGCTCAGTCGCGGGCGTGATCTGCGGCATCGCGATCGGCGCGGAGCCGTTCCTGCGCCGCGCCTACGAGCCAATCCTGCATTATTTGTCGCCGACGCCGCGCATCATCCTGTTTCCGGTGATGATCATGTGGTTCGGCATCGGGCCGGAATCGAAAGTGGCGCTGGGCGCGCTATCGGCCTTCTTTCCAGCGGCGCTCTCGACGTCCGCCGGCATGTTGCTGATCGATCAGGCGCTGATCCGCGTCGGCCGCAGCTTCCGGGCGACGCGCTGGCAGATGGCGACGAAAATCTATCTGCCGGCGATGCGCGCGCCGGTGCTGAATGGCGTGCGGCTCGGCTTCGGGCTCGCCATCATCGGCGTGCTGCTGGCGGAAACGAAGCTCTCCAACAAGGGCCTCGGCTTTCTGGTGATGCAGTTCTATTCCCGCTTCGACATGCCGACGCTCTATGCGCTGCTGATCGTGCTGTTCGCGATGGCGGGAATTTTCAACGCGCTGATCGGCGCGATGGCGCGGGAGCGGCGGTAAGCGGCCCGCTTCCGGTCAGCGCGAGTAGCGTGGCGACGAAACGATCCAGCAGGCGAGAAATGGATTGCTTCGTTTCGCTCGCAGTGACGGGTTGTTCCGCCATCATGGCAGACTTTGAACGCCTCAAACCTCGCCCAGCGCAGACAGATACAGTTCCAGTATCTCTTCCTCTTCCTTGCGCTTGTCGCGGTCCTGCCGGCGCAGCGAGATGATCTTGCGCATGATCTTGACGTCGTATCCCGTGCCCTTGGCCTCGGCGTAGACTTCCTTGATGTCGTCCGCGATGGCGCGCTTTTCCTCTTCAAGCCGCTCGATGCGTTCGATGAAGGCGCGCAGGTGGCCTGCGTCGACTGAATTCGTGCTCATGGGTGGACCAATCCCGAATGGTGCAGGCGCGACGCCCGGATTTGGCCGGATCGTTGGAGCCTGCGCGCGCCCGCGTCAAGCAGCGAGGCGGCTCAATCCCCGGAATCCTGTGTGGGCTTTGTAAAGACTGAGGCTGAAGCCCCTCGTGCTTCGAGACAGCCGCTGCGCGGCTTCCTCAGCATGAAGGGCTTCTGCCCATGTGCAATAAATCCAATCAGGCCTCACCCTGAGGAGCCGCCAAAGGCGGCGTCTCGAAGGGCGGGGCCGACGAAGCAATCTGCGAACTTACCCGTGCGCCTTGTTCTGCCCGGCTGGCGATTGGGCGAAGGCCCTGACCTGATCGGGCGTCGCCTCGCGCTGGTAGAGCTGCTTCCACTGGTCGTAGGGCATGCCGTAGACCTGCGTGCGCAGGTCTTCCTTGCCGATCATGACGCCCTGCTCGTCGGCGGCGTCCTTCAGCCAGTTCGACAGGCAATTGCGGCAGAAGCCGGCGAGATTCATCAGGTCGATGTTCTGCACGTCGACGCGCTCGCGCAGATGCTTGGTCAGGCGGCGGAAGGCGGCGGCTTCGAGTTCGGTCTGGGTCTTGGGGTCGAGTTGGGTCATGGGCGCTTTCCCGGTGTGCTCGGCCGGTCCACGAGGGCGCGGCTGCGATAATGTTCGATCATATGGGTGTCGGGGCGCGCCAGTACAGGGGCAAGTGCGCCCGCCAGCCGGTCGGCCCAGACATCAGCCTCGCGTTCGTCAGCGATCAGATCCTGCCGCATTTCAATTAGCATGTGGGCGAGGCCGCGCTGGGTTCCGTGCTCGTAGAGCGTGTCGCCTTCCAGCGCGCCGTCGTAGGGCTCGTTGTCGCCGATGACCAGATCGGGTTCGGCGCGCAGCGCCTCGATGAACGGCAGGGCGAGCCGCGGGTCGGAATCCCACAGGATGCCGACGTGCCATGGACGCGCCTGCGATTTCCAGAACGGCGTGAACGAATGCACGGCCACGAGGGCCGGAATCACGCCGGTCGCCAGCATGGCGTCGACAATGTCGCGCCCGGCGTCCCGGTAAGGCCGCCAGTAGAGCTCAGTGCGGCGTTCGATTTCGGCGGCGTCGATGCGGGCGTTGCCGGGAATCAGCGCCCCGTCCGACAGGCGCATCACCAGAGTCGGATCGTCCGCGCCGCGATTTGGGTCGATCAGCAGCCGCGAATAATTGGTGAGCAGGGCCGGCGCGCCGAACAGATGCGCCAGCCGCCGCGTCACCCGCGCCGCGCCGATGTCGTAGGCGATATGGCGATGAAACTGGCCGGGATCGAGGCCGAGGTCGCCATACTCGGCCGGCAGCGCGTTGGACGCGTGGTCGCACAGGAACAGCACGCCCGAATCGAGCGCGCCCGCGATGGATTCGACAGGCGAAAACCCGGAGACGGGCGGCGGGACAATCGTTTCCATTGCGAATCCATGCCGGATTCCATCGCCCGGCGAAAGACCAAACGTCATCCGCGCGGCGCCTGTCATCTTCCCGCCAGCTTCGGGGCCGATAACAGCGGCGTTGACATGCCGACTCCGACGCAGAAGATGGCGCGCACTGATTTGCCTACGTCGCACACGTCTCGCCCACCGGGACGCCCGAACCCGCCGGAACAGCCCCCTACATGGCTTTGACCATCAAGCGCCTGCCGCCGAGCGCCATTCTCCTTCCGGCCGTGCTTCTGGCGCTGGCGGCGGCGCCGGACGAGGCG
>CANJEY010000157.1 GCA_947472615.1 Beijerinckiaceae bacterium | reverse complement strand
GTCATGCAGTCTCGAATTCGAAATGGCTGAAGCTTACTTGGCTTCGGCCTGAACCTTGGCGACGGCGAGTTCCACCGGCTTCATCACGTCCTTGGCCAGCGTCGAATAGAGCTCGCCGAACTTGGTCATCTGGGCGAGGAACGTCTCGTAGCTGGACTTGGCGTAGTCCGACTGGATCTGGATCGCGCTCTCGAGGGTCTTGGTGCCGAGCAGCTTCTCGACGAGGGCGCTGGAGGTTTCGAAGGACTTCTTCGAGAAGTCGGTCGCCTCGGCCGAAATGGCCTGAACGCTCTTGGAAACCTTGGAAGCGGCTTCGGTGGCCACTTCGAGCTGGTCTTTGCCGAAGGTCTGGAATTCTTCGATGCTCTTGAACATGGTCTTGCCTTTCGGTCCGCCGGCGCGGCGGAAGGGTGGTGAAACTCGACGGGTCATCGCCCCGTTGACGCACCCTTATATGTGCACTGCACAACGAATGTCAACAAACTTTTTGCAGTGCACAAATCAACCAAAAGGCGGAGGCTCAGTTCGCTTTCGGCAAACAATCGGCGCTCTTCACCCGCACCACAACGTCGACGCCGGTGATGTGCGCGCCGGGTGGGGCCGCAATGTTGAACAGCGGGATCATTTCGTCCGGCATGTCGACCAGTTCGTCGCGGTCTTCGTAGTAGAAATGGAAATGCGGACCGGTCTTGGTGTCGTACCAGAGCTTCGAGCCGTAGAGGGCGATCTCGCGCACGAGGCCATGTTCGGCGAACTGGTGCAGGGTGTTGTAGATCGTCGCGAAAGAGGGCGGGTGCTTTTCGGCGCGGGCTTCCTGATACAGAAGTTCGGCCGTGACATGGCGGTCGCCGTTGACGAACAGCAATTCGCCCAGCGCCAGACGCTGGCGGGTCGGGCGCAGACCGGCGCTCGACAGCTTGTCGCGCAAGTCTCGCATGAAGCGGGCGCGATCAGCGCTCGGCCGGTTGATCGCTGCGTCCAGCTTTTCTCCCACGGTTTTCATCGTCGCCTTTAGCGGTTCGGACTGGTTGACGCGCCAGACTAGGCATGTAGCCAGGAACCGAATTGATCTGGGTCAATGGCGAAACGGCGGCGCAAACCACCTTTCCTGCCAATACATGGTGACAGAGTAACTGATCCGCCAGCGGGTCGCAAATGCGCCGCTGCGAGCGTGGCCGTTGGCTTGGGCGCCCGCGACAGAGCTAGTTCCGGTGTGTTAACAAGGCGCGAGGAGAACGCCATGAAACCCCAGATGCTCGCCGCCCTCGCCCTGTCCGCCGCCCTCGGGGCCTCCACGGCCGCACGCGCGCAGGATGCGGTCGCGACTTTCTACAAGGGCCGTCCGATCACCCTGATCATCCCGTCGAGCCCGGGCGGCGGCTATGACCTTTATGGACGTCTGGTGGCGCGCCATATCGGACGCTTCATTCCCGGCAATCCGCCGGTGAACCCATCGAACATGGCGGGCGCGGCCGGCGTCGTGGCGGCGCAATATGTTTATGCGGCCGGCGTCAAGGACGGCACGGTGCTGGGCGAACTCTATCCCAACGCCATCATGGAGCCGCTGGTCGGCGACAAGACCAAGGTGAAATACGATTCGCTGAAGTTCAATTACATCGGCAGCGCCAACGCCGAATCGTTCATCTGCTACGTCAGCGGCAAGGCGCCGGTGAAGTCTTTCGCGGACGCTTTCGAACGCGAGGTCGTGCTGGGCGCGAGCGGCGTCGGCGGGCCGAGCACCGATTTTCCGGCCATGTACAACAATCTGCTCGGTACGAAATTCAGGGTCGTCAACGGCTATCCAGGCATCACCGAAATCGGACTGGCGATCGAGAAGGGCGAGGTGCACGGCACCTGCGGGTCGAGCTGGGCGACAATGACGACTGGGCATCCCGACTGGCTGCCGACGGGCGTGATGAAGGTGATCGCCGAGGAGAACCTCAAGGCGCATCCCGACATCGCCAAGCTGAATGTGCCGCTGACGCCGAGCTTCGCCAAAACGCCGGAAGCCAAGCAGATCTTCGATTTCGTGTTCACCCAATCCACGTTCGGCCGCCCGTTCGTAATGGCGCCAGAAGTCCCGGCCGAACGCGTGAAGGCGATCCAGGCGGCGTTCGCCACGATGGTGAAGGACGCGGATTTTCTCGCCGAAGCTGCGAAGATGAAGATGGAAATCACCGATCCGATGAACGGCGACGAATTGGCCAAGACCGTTGCGCGCCTGATGACGACGCCAGCCGATGTAGTGGCGCGCGTAAAAGCCGCAATCGTACCGAAATAAAATCAGCACCGAACGGAACAATACTTGACGACTTCGTATCTTGCCGCCTAGCTTGAGCTTCTAAAGCTTTGCGGGGGAGCGTGATGAATTTCGACTACGTGATTACTGCGCGCCGAATTTCGAATGGTCAGTTCGACACCGAGCCAGGGCCCATTCGATTCTTGAAGGTCAAGCAAAGCGCACTAACTTTCACGCCCGCCGCCGTGGTCAGTAGTTCGAGGGACTGGTCGGCCGAGGTGGTGGGCCTCGCGGATGGCGACGAAAACCCGAACTCCATCAGTCCGAGTGGCGATATTCTTGTCTTCGTACATGGATATAACAACGATCCGCCCATCATTCTGCAACGCATGCGACAATTAACAGCGGACCTGCGTTCAGAGGGCTGGCGCGGTCAGGTCGTAGCTTTCGACTGGCCCAGCGCCAACAACGTGCTCAATTACCTTGAAGACAGATCGGATGCCGCAGAGGTCGCGGTGGAACTTGTCTCCCGCTGCGTCAAGCTGATCGCCGATGGTCAGGCCAAGAATTGCAAGACGAATATCCACATGTTGTGCCATTCCACTGGCGCCTATGTGGCAATGGAAGCCTTTGTGCAGGCCGAAAAGGACGGTAAACTGTTCAAGAGCGATTGGCGCATCGGGCAGGTCGCGTTCATCGGAGCAGACGTGGCGAGCGCCAGTCTCTCGGCATCTGACTCGTGGTCGACTCCCATGTTTCGTCGTATTATGCGGCTAACGAATTATTCGAATCCCAATGACTCTGTCCTTGCTGTCTCGAATGCGAAGCGACTCGGCGTTTCGCCGCGCGCAGGCCGCAACGGCCTTCCTTTCGACGTCAACACCAAGGCGATCAATGTCGATTGCGGTGAATATTTCGTCACGCTGGATCCGAAGAAGTCGACCTATTTCGGTGACTGGACGCACTCGTGGCATATCGGCAACCGTGTGTTCGCGCGGGATCTGGCGATGAGCCTTGAAGGGGCGATTGACCGTTTCGCGATCCCCACGCGGCGAAACGACTCGGGTAGGCTCGTTCTACAAAAAGGCGCCCGTCCGAAATTCATGAGCGACTGGGAGATCAAGAAGGCGCGGGCCTAACGTTCGCCCGTTCCCCCCGCGGCGAGCGCGGCGCTGAGGTCTTCGGCGGCCGTGATGATGCGCGGTCCGAGTTCGGCGACAACCTGTCTGGTGAACTGGCTGCGAAATCCGCCGAGGCTCAGTGTCCCGACAAGTTTGTCGCGCTCGAAGACTGGGCCGGAGATCGCCGCGAGTTCGGGGATGAATTCGCCGAGCGACACGGCGATCCGGTCGCGGCGCACCTTGTCGTATCGCGCGCCTTTGTCGCCCGTGAACGCATGGTAGATCGCCGACGCTGAACCGCCCTGATCGAGGCGGCAACGCTCGCCTACGTTGCCGGACAGATCGCGGCGGCCGGTCGAGAATTTGGTTCGGGTCAGGCATACCCGGTACGCGCCTTCGAAAATCCAGAACGACGCCGAGAATCCTGTTTCGCGCGACAGGCGTTGCAGCACAGGCTCGATGAAATCCACCAGATTGAACGAGCGCTGGTAGATCTGCCCGAGGCGGAACAGGCTGCGGCCCAGCACGAACCGTCCGTCCGCGCGCCGCACCAGATAGCCGAACCGCTCCAGCGAAACCGCAAGGCGCAGGATCGTGCTCTTGTAGAGACCGGTGCGCTCCGCCAGTTGCGCCAGCGTCAATCCGCGATCCTGCGGGGTGAAGGCGCCTAGAATGGAGATCGCGCGTTCGAGCGCCGCAACTCCGGTTTTTTCGACAGTTTTCAACACGCGTCCTCCAGCGCCGCGCGTTGACTCTCGCCCGGCCAAAACCTACGCTCCTATAAAACAGTACATCTATTCTGTCTAATAGAACATCGCGACAGCGGCGCGGCGGGAGGAAATCATGTCGAACGAACCGATCAAGCTTGAGGCCGTGAAAATCGAGCGCGAGGGCGACGTCACTTTTCTCATTCTCAACCGTCCGGAGAAGCGTAACGCGATGTCGCCGCAATTGCATAGCGACATGTGCGAGGCGCTCGACTGGGCCGAGATGGACGACCAGACGCGCGTCGTGGTCATCACCGGCGCGGGCGGCAATTTCTGCGCCGGACAGGATCTGAAATTGTTCTTCCGCGCCAACGAGAACGACCCCAAAGCCTGGGCGGTGACGCTGCGCGACTCGCACGCCTGGCGCTGGGACAAGCTGGCGTCTTTCCCGAAGGCGACGGTCGCGATGGTGCATGGCTATTGCTTCGGCGGCGCTTTCACGCCGGTCATCGCCTGCGATTTCGCCATCGCGGCCGACAGCGCCATTTTCGGCCTGTCGGAAGTGAACTGGGGCGTCATTCCGGGCGGACTCGTGTCGTGGGCGGTGACGCGTGTGATGGGCTATCGCGACGCGCTCTATTACGCGGTCGTCGGTGAGCAGTTCACCGGCAAGGAGGCGGTGGCGATGAAGTTCGTCAACAAATCCGTGCCGCTTGACCAATTGCGCGACGAGACGATCGCCTTCGCCCGCAAGCTGTCCGCCAAGAGCCCGGCGGCGGTGAAGTACACGAAGGAAGCTGTTCGCGTTGTGCGCGATATGAACAAGGAACAGGCGTTCGATTACCTCAAGGTCAAGAGCGACGCGCTGTCGCTCAACGATCCCGAAAAGGGTCGGCAAAAGGCCATGAAACAATTCCTCGACGAAAAATCCTTCAAGCCGGGGCTCGGCGACTTCAAGCGTTGAAACGACGACTTCTGTCAAGGAATCGTCGAATATCAGGGAGGACGCCATGAAGCTGAATTGCTCGGGACTTGCGTTTTCGACCGTCGCGGCGTTCGCCGTGCTCATGTCGCCGGCAGGCGCGGCCGATCAGGCGCTGATCGACGCAGCCAGGAAGGAAGGCTCCGTCACCTGGTACACGACGCTGATCATCGATCAGTTCGCGCGTCCGGCGGCAGACGCCTTCCAGAAGAAGTATGGCGTGAAGGTCGAGTACGTGCGCGCCAACTCAAATGAAGTTGCGCTGCGCATGGTCAATGAGGCGAAAGCCGGCAAGGTGCTGGCGGACGTGGTCGACGGCACCTCGATCAGCCTCGCGCTCAAGAAAGAAAAGCTGCTGATGAAGTGGATTCCCGAGTCCGCTTCGAGGTTCGACAAGCAATTCATCGACCCCGAAGGATACTGGGTCGCCACCAATCAATACGTGCTGACGCCGGGCTTCAACACCAATCTCGTGCCCAAGGGAACCGAGCCGAAGACGTTCGACGATCTGCTCGATCCAAAATGGAAGGGCAAGATGGCGTGGGCGACGATTCCGGTGCCATCCTCCGCGCCGGGCTTCGTCGGCCTGACGCTGAAGCGGCTCGGCGAGGAGAAAGGCATGGCGTACCTGCGTCGGATGGCCGCGCAGAACATCGTCGACGTCGGCTTCGCGGCCGGGCGGCCTCTGCTCGATCAGGTGATTGCCGGCGAATATCAGATCGGTCTGCAAATCTTCAACAATCACGCTGTGATCAGCGCCGCGCAGGGCGCGCCGTCGGCGTGGATTCCCATGCAGCCGGTGATGTCGAACTATTCGGTGCTGTCGGTAACGCAGGGCGGACCGCACCCCAACGCCGGCAAGCTGATGGTCGACTTTCTCGTGTCGGAAGATGGCATGAAACTCTATCAGGCGGCGGATTACATCGCCATTGACCCGAAGGCGCCGCCGCGCGATCCGGCTCTGCGGCCTGACGGCGACAAGCTGAAGGCGATCTATTTCACTCCTGAGGAGATCGAGCTGGCGATGCCCAGGTGGGTGCAGACCTACAAGGACATCTTCCGCTAGCCTTGCGGGTTGCGGCGGGGGGGCGTCATCGAATATTGTTTTTTCGAAACACGGAGGAAGCAATGTCCATCGAAGTCGTCCCGCTCAACCCGGCTCTCGGCGCTGAAATTCGAGGCGTCGATCTGCGTCAGCCGCAGGATGAGGCGACCGTCCGGGCGATCAACGACGCCTTCGACAAGAACATCGTCGTCGTGTTCCGCGGACAGGAGCTGAATGAGGCCGAGCAGCTTCGCGCCGCCGAAATGTTCGGCAAGGTCGCGTATCGCCGGCGTCCGGTGAACGGCGTCGGGCCGGGCGGCGATTACGACACGCCTTTCATGATGGTCACCAACATCATTCGCGACGGCAAGTCGATCGGCGCGTTCGGAGATGGCGAGATGTGGTTCCATCACGACACGAGCTATTACGCCGAGCCGCACCGCGCCACGCTGCTCTATTCGATGATTCTGCCGACGTGGGGCGGCAACACCTGCTTCTCCAATATGTACGCGGCCTACGACAACATCCCGCGCGCGCTGCGCGACAGGCTCGAAGGCCGTAAAGTGCTGCAGATGCACGATTACAAGCGGCGCGAACGTCTCGATGTCGACAATACCGACCTGACGAAGATCCGTCACAACTGGCAGCCGATCTTCATCACGCATCCGGCGACGGGCAAGAAGTCGCTCTACATCAGCCGTCTGATGTCGGCGAAGATCGAAGGCCTGTCGCGCGACGAGAGCGAGGCTGCGCTCGAGCAATTGTTCGACATCTCGGAAGATCCGGCGATCGTCTACGAGCACGAGTGGAAGCTCGGCGACCTCGTGATCTGGGACAATTGGTGTTCGATCCACGCCCGCAAGGATTTCCCGCGTGATCAGGAGCGGTTGATGCGCCGCCTCACGATCGAAGGCCAGGCGATGCGCTTCTGAGTGCGCCCAATCTCCAGTTCCGGATAAAAAATGTCAGATCTTGAAATCTCGATCGCGTTCGATCGATACGACCGGCACTTTCCGTTTTTCGACGGCACCGTGAAAGCGCCGCCGGGCCTGCGCTACAAGGCCTTGCAGGTCGGCCAGTCCGATCATCTGCGCGATGGCACGGGCCGTCATGAGCGCATGATCCACGAGAAGGCCTTCGACATCGCGGAATTCTCGATGTCGACCTATCTGATGGCGATCAATCGCGGCCTGCCGTTGACCGGCGTGCCGATCTTCCCGCGCCGCCTGTTCTCGCAATCGTGCATGTTCGTGCGCGCCGACAGCGACATTGAAGAGCCGAAGCACCTGATCGGCCGGCGCGTCGGCCTGTCGTCGTTCCAGACAACGCTGTCGCTGCTGGCGAAAGGCGATCTGAAGTTCGAATACGGCGTCGCCTGGGAAGATATTCGCTGGCTGCTGACGACCGACGAAAAGGTGAAGTTCACCCCCAAGCCCGGCGTCGTGATCGACAGGGTGGCGAAGGGAACGGACCTCGGCGACCTGCTGGACAAGGGCGAGATCGACGCGATCTTCATGCCACATCCGCCGGCGTCGGTGATGAAGGGCCGGGTCAAGACCCGCCGCCTGTTCCGAGACACGCAGGGCGAGGAAAAGCGCTATTTCGACAAGCTCGGCTACTGGCCGATCATGCATGTGCTGGCGATGAGCACCGATCTGGCGAAACGCGAGCCCGGTCTGCCGACGGCGCTGCTGGAGATGTTCGATCAGGCCCATCACATCAACGACGAGTATTATGAAGATCCCAACTGGTCGCGCCTGCCGGCCGGCCGTCATTATTACGAGCAGTCGAAGGCGCTGTTCGGCGACCCCTGGAAGAACGGCTACAAGGTCAACAAGGGCAATCTGGAACGGTTCATCTTGTACTCCCACGATCAGGGGCTGATCAGCGAGCGCTACGGGCCGGAGCGGCTTTTCATCGTGAGCACGCTCGAAACGTGAGCGTGGATGGCCGGGGCCCACTTTTTTGCTGCATCCGGCTTGGCCTGTTGCTATAGGGGCGCACCCGAGCGGTGAGTGGACGGGCGCGCGATCCTTTGGGGCCGCACGCTGGCGGGCGTGGCGGAACTGGTAGACGCGCCGGATTTAGGTTCCGGTGGTGAAAATCGTGGGGGTTCGAGTCCCTCCGCCCGCACCACGCCGAACGCCCGCTCGCTGCTTCCCGTGCATGAAACTCCGGGGCGAAGGCCCTGAAATTGTGAGACATTCGAGAAGGCGACGAAAATGCAGGTGACGGAAACCCTGGCGCAGGGTCTGAAGCGCGAATACAAGGTGGTCCTGCCCATGGCGGACCTCGCGTCGCGCCTCGACAAGGAACTCGACGACCTCAAGGGCAAGGTCCGCATCAACGGATTCCGCCCCGGCAAGGTGCCGGTCGCCCATCTCAAGCGCGTCTATGGCCGCTCCGTCATGGCCGACGTGATGCAGAACGCCGTCAACGAGGCGAACAAGAAGATCGTTGAGGACAACAACATCCGCCTCGCGCAGGAGCCGAAGATCGACTTCGTCGGCGGTCAGGACGAGGTCGAGAAGGCGCTGGCGGTGCAGGCCGATCTCGCCTTCACGGTGAATCTTGAAGTTCTGCCGAAGTTCGACGTCGGCAATTTCGACGACGTGGAACTGGAGCGTCTGACGGCAGAGATCGCTGATTCCGAAGTCGATGAAGCCATCAACCGGATGGCCACCCAGAACAAGCCGTTCACCCCGAAGGAAGAGGGCGCCGTCGCGGCCTCGGGCGACAAGGTGACGATCGATTTCCTGGGCAAGATCGACGACGTCGCCTTCGAGGGCGGCGCGGCGACCGACGCCGATCTGGTGCTCGGCTCGGGTCAGTTCATTCCCGGCTTCGAGGAACAGCTTGAAGGCGCGAAGGCCGGCGAGGAACGCAAGGTCAACGTCACCTTCCCAGAGGCTTACCAGTCGGCCGATCTGGCCGGCAAGGCGGCGGTGTTCGACGTCACTGTGAAGGCGATCGCCGCCCCCGGCGAAGTCGTCATCGACGACGAATTCGCCAAGGGCTACGGGCTGGAAGGCCTCGACAAGCTCAAGGAAGCGATCCGCGCCAACATCCAGCGCGAATATTCCAAGGCTGGGCGCGAGAAGCTGAAGCGCGGCCTGCTGGACGCGCTCGACAAGAAGTATTCGTTCGAACTGCCTGAAGGCCTTGTCGAACAGGAGTTTACCAGCATCTGGACGCAGGTTCAGAACGAGCAGAAGCAGGCGGGCAAGTCGTTCGAGGACGAAGGTACGACCGAGGAGGCCGCCCGCGCCGATTATCGCAAGATCGCCGAGCGCCGCGTCCGTCTGGGTCTGGTTCTGGCCGAGGTCGGCG
>CANJEY010000156.1 GCA_947472615.1 Beijerinckiaceae bacterium | reverse complement strand
AGGCTTGCCGGCGTCGCGCGCCCTGCGCAACGCATCCAGAAAATCGGCAGGTTCGTGGATCGCTTCCAGATAGGCGACGATGACCCGGATGTGCGGCAGCGTCGCGTAATAGGCGATGTAATCGGCCGCTGTGAGTCCCGTCTCGTTGCCGCTCGTCACTAGTGCGCTCGTGGCGATGCCGCGTTCTTCCAGCGTGCGTTTGATCGACAGCACGATGCCGCCAGACTGCGCCACGATAGCCACCGGTCCTTCGACAAACTCCTGCATGCGGTCGTCCGGCATCGAGAAGAACGACGCGCTGGCGTTGAAATTGCCGAGGCAATTGGGGCCGGACAGCGCAATGTCGGTTTCCTCGACGACTTGCAGCAGCTCCGCGCCGTATCGCTGACCTTCGGGCGTGGGAGATTCGCTGAAGCCGGATGTGATCACGGTGGCGCTGCGCGCGCCCGCCGCCGCCGCTTCGCGCACGAGAGCCGGCACGTAAGGCGCGGGAACCATGACGATCACATGATCTGGCCTCTCCGGCATGTCGCCGAAGCCGCGATAGCATTTCACATCCCAGATCGAGTCGCGCGTCGGATTGAGCGGATAAATCGGGCGCGGATATTTATAGCGGTTGAGGTTGCGCCAGACGCGCGGCGTCCAGTTGCCGGCCTTGTCGGTGGCGCCGGCGATGACAACGTTCTTCGGATTGAGCAGCGACTCGACTTTTTCGAGCTTCGTGCGCTTGATTGTCCCGTCCCCGGCCATTCCGACGATTCCTCACTGCTGGATTTTCGTCCATCATGGGCAGCGCCGCCCTGCTGTCAACGCAGGCTGCGGACTGTTCCGGCCGCCCGAGTGTGCTAGGAATCATCAAACAGCCAATCCAAGGAGGGAACATGCTTCCGCAGCCCAGATATTCGATCGGCGGCCTGCAGCCTTTGCCGGTCATCGACATTTCAGCCTACGAACTCTACCGGCTGTTTCCGCAGGATTACGTCATGGTATTGATCCCCATCGGGCTCGGCGAATTCTCGAAGGACGATGTCGAGCGCGTCTTCGCGCCGCTCGAAAGCTTCATGGACCAGATGCTGGACCGCGGCATTCATGCGATCATGCAGAATGGCGTGCCACTGCCATTGCTGATCGGACTCGACGGGCATGATCGTCTGATCGCGAAGATGCAGGACTACACGGGCCGGCCCGCAGCCACGACCGTCAACGCAGTTGCGAAAGCCGCCAGACATCTCGGGCTGAAGAAGGTCGCCTGCGTCAACAAGTGGTCTGCCGCCATGAACCACACGCTCGGCCAGTTTCTGGCCCGCGAAGGCGTCTCGGTCTGCGGCATGGCGACGAAGGAAATCGCCCCGGCCGATTTCCAGAAGATCAAGGCCGACGATCATTCGCAGCTCGCTTACGAACTCGGCAAGCGCGCGTTCCATGAAAACCCCGACTGCGATGGCCTTTATATCGGCGGCGGAAGCTGGTTCGTGGCGAATGTCGCGCAGCAGCTCGAACAGGAATTCCGCAAGCCGGTGATTTCCAATCAGCCCGCCATCGTCTGGGACGTGATGCACAAGCTCGGCGACTGGAAGCCGATGCCGCAGCACGGCATTCTGATGGGCTCCGCCTGATCCGGAGTGGACGCTTTGGCGCGCCGCCGCGCTGGCCTATAGTGCGGCGCATCCAATCGACGCGGGAGACGCATATGCAAAGGCGATATATTGCGCTCGCAGGACTGTTGGCCGCCAGCGCCGCAACGCCGGCGGACCTGACCATCGGCAGCGCCACCGAACCGCTGGCGATCGATCCGCATTTCTCCCGCACGGGCAATAACCAGAACATCGCCATGCAGGTGTTCGACCGGTTGCTGTCGGCGGATGAACATCTGCAGCAGCATCCGGCGTTGGCTGAATCGTGGGCAAATCTCGAACCGACGAAATGGCGCATCAAGTTGCGCGCCGGCGTCCGATTTCACGACGGCGCCGCCATGACGGCCGACGACGTCGCCTATTCGCTGGAACGGCCGAAGACGATCGCCAATTCGCCCGCGCCGTTCACCGGCAACGTATCGTCCATCGCCAGCATCGCGGTCGTCGATCCGGTGACGCTCGACATTACAACGAAGGAGCCGACGCCCGATTTCATGGAGCAGATCGGCCCCGTCTACGTCGTCTCGCGCGCCGCCGCGGAAGGCAAGAAGCTCGAACAGTTCAACGACGGCTCGGCGGCGATCGGCACCGGCCCTTACAAATTCAAGTCTTGGGCTCACGGCGACCGCATTCTGCTGTCCCGTAACGAATCCTACTGGGGCAAGAAGCCGGACTTCGAGAACGTGACGATCCGCTTCATGTCGAACGATGCGGCGCGCATCGCGGCCTTGCGGTCCAAAGGCGTCGACCTCATCGACGCCGTGCCGCCCGAAGAAGCGATCGGCCTCGCAAAGATGCCTGGCTTCAAGGTGTTTTCCACCGCTTCGGCGCGGCTGATCTATCTGGCGCTAGATACCGTGCGCGACGACTCGCCCTTCGTCACTGGAACCGACGGAAAGCCCATCAACCCGAACCCGCTGAAGGATCTGCGAGTCCGGCAGGCGATCTCGAAGATGATCAATCGCGACCTCATCATCGACCGCGTGCTGCATGGTTCGGGCGTCGCGGCGGGGCAGATCGCGCCAGCGGGCGTCGCCGGCCACGATCCATCCATCAAGCCGGATGCGTTCGATGCCGACGGCGCCAAGAAGCTGCTGGCTGCCGCCGGTTACGACAAGGGCTTCGGGCTGACGATCCATACGTCGAACGACCGATTTCCGGGCGATTCCGGCATCGCGCAGGCCATTGGCCAGTTGCTGGCGCGCGGCGGCCTGAAGGTGAACGGCGTCGTGGCGCAGCCATACAACGTCTATGCCGGCAACGCTTCGAAACAGACTTTCAGCGCCTTCATTTTCTCGTTCGGCAACACGACGCCGACCACCGCGCCCGGCCTCAAGAACATGATGATGACGGTCAACGCCAAGGAAGGCACCGGCGTCTTCAACCGCCTGCAATATTCAAACCCGGCGTTCGACGCCAAGATGCGTCAGGCGTTCGGCGAATTCGATCTGAACAAGCGTATCGCCTACCTGCAGGAGGCGGCGCGGATCGGCTTCGGCGATCTGCCTGTCGTGCCGCTGTATTTCCAGAAGGTGCACTGGGCGGCGCGCGACGGAGTGCGGTATCTGCCCAACGTGTCGGAAGACACGATCGCAACCGACGCCAGCCTCGACCGCTGACACAACGCAGCATCGTCATTGCGAGCAGCGCAGCGATGTCGCAATCCAACATCACGCTGGATTGCGACGCTCGCCATGATGGCTTTCAAGCCTTCGCGGCCGCCTGCTTCAGCGCCCATTCGGCGATTTCGCTGCGGCGCGCGAACCACACGCCGTCGTGGCTCTTTACGTATTCAATCATCTTCTCGATGTGGCCCGCGAGCGCCGGACGCGAGCCGATATCGGTGTGTACCACCATCTCGACCCATTTCGGGCTGCCGCGCTCGCCTTCCTTGTAAAGATAGTCGAACGCGTCGCGGAAACCTTCTGAAAAGACCGAGCCGTGATTGGCCTGACGCTGCCAGACGATGAGATCGTTGGATTGCAGATTGGTGCGCGGCAGAAACGCGAACGGCTTTCCTTTCACGTTTCGCACCCACGGAATATCGTGGCTGGCGTCATCGCCGGTCCAGACGAAGCCGTGCTCGACGAGAAGCTCGAACATTGCCTCCGAACCGCGCGCGCCGGGGCTGACCCAGCCAGTCGGCGTCACGCCTGTGGCCTTCACGATCGCGTCCACCGTGCGGACGATATCGACGCGGCAGGCTTCACGGTCGTTGCCGTCGACCCAGAAATCGTTCGACCACCCGTGCGCGGCGATGTCGTGGCCGTGTTTCAGCATGTGCTGCAGGATGATCGGCTGCTCTTCCGCAGCCTTGCCGTTGCAGGAAAACGTCACCTTGACGCCGTGGCGGTCGAACATGTCTAGCAGGCGCCAGACGCCCATCTTCGAGGCATACCGATTATAGGACAGCGAAATCTCCGACACCTTGCCGGGCGTGTGCGGGCCTGAACTGAAATGACTCTGATTGTAGAACGACTCGAACGCCGAACCGATCGACACGCAAATCTTCGCCTTCCCGGGCCATTCCATCGGTTCCGGCGGCCCCTTGATCACGTCCATGAATGCCTCTCGCGCAGCTATGCCCGTTGCGGGTTCGCAGCAGGCTATCATCGCGGCCCACGATGACAAGTAGGGCGACAGCGCGCGAGCAGATCAAATGTCTTGGCGATGGCGCGCTTGCTGCATATGATCGCCTCACATCAACCAGCGCCACATGGAGACGCCGGATGTCCCTGCAGAGGTTCGGTGAGAAATTCATCGATGTCGACGGCATAAGATCACGATATTTCGAGGCCGGTAGCGGCGAGCGACTCGTGTTCATTCATGGCGGCACCTGCGGCGATTCGGACAGCGCCGCAAACGCCGAGGACTGGGATCGCAATTTCCCGATCATGTCCGAACACTATCACTGCATCTCGATCGACCGTCTCGGACAAGGCTACACTGACAATCCGAAGACTGACAACGACTATCAGATGGCGGCGAGCGTCGAGCATGCGGCCGCCATGCTGCGCAAGATCGGCAAGGGGCCGTATCATCTGGTCGGGCACTCGCGCGGCGGTTATGTGGCTTGCCGCATCGCCATGGATCATCCCGATCTGGTGAGTTCCTGCATCATCGTCTCGAGCGCCACGCTCGCGCCGGGGCTGGGCAAGGGCGACGTTGCGTTCATCGGCAATCCGCATCCGCGTTTCTCGAAGGAATCGTCAGTCTACACGTACGAAAAATATTCGTACAAGACCGATCACATGACGCCGGACTGGATCGACCTGAAATACAATATCCTGATTACGGAGAAGAACCGCGTCGCCATTGCCAAGATGAAGGATCAGGGCCTGCTGCACAGCCTTTTCCAGCCGCGGCTGCGCGGCGACCGCGAGCAATTGTTCATGCGGCTCGAACACGAGGGCATCCTGCGCCCGACGCTGCTGATCTGGGGCTTCAACGATCCGACTGCCGAAGTGCAGTTGAGCTACGGGCTCTACGAGATGATCGCCAAGCATCAGCCGCGGTCGCAGCTGTCGATCCTGAACGAGACCGGCCATCACATTTTCCGCGAGCGCTACGACGAGTTCAACCGCATCGTCGCCAACTTCGTCGAAGGGGTCATCAATGGCGATTGAGACTGTTTCTCCCAGGCCCATCCTGTCGATGATGGACGAGAAGTTCACGCCGCCGAAGGGCCTCGACATGGGCGAGGCCAAGTTCATAGACGTTGACGGTATCCGCACGCGCTATTTCGATCAGGGCGCAGGCGAGCGGATCGTGTTCTTCCACGGCGGCAATCTCGGCGACGCGGGCGGCACCAGCACCGCGCGCGTGTGGGAGCTGAACTTCATACCGCTGTCGAAACACTTCAACACGATTTCGGTGGAGCGCCTCGGGCAGGCCTATACGGACATTCCGAAAACCGACGACGGCTACACGATGCATGCCTCCGTGCAGCATGCAGCTGCGTTCCTGCGCACGCTTGGCAAGGCGCCCTATCACATCGTCGGCCATTCGCGCGGCGGTTACGTCGTGTGCCGTATGGCGATGGAATATCCGGAGCTGGTGAAGAGCTGCACGATCGTCAGCAGCGGCTCGCTCTCGCCGGGGCAGCCGCGCACGCATCTCGTGATGCAGAACGCGCCGGTGCCGAAGATCAGCCGACAGGCCGTGCGCTGGCACTTCGAGCGCTATTCCTACAACATCAAAATCGTCACCGAAGAATGGATGGACGAGTTGATGTCGGCGGCGGCGCTGGAGAAGAACCAGATCGCCATCCACAAGATGAACAAGGAAGGCCTGCTCAACAAGCTGTTCCTGCCGGGTCTGGTGAAACAGCGCACCGAAACACATCGCTGGCTGCTGGAGCGCGGCATGCCCTGCCCGACGCTCGTGACGTGGGGCTACAACGACCCCACCGCCGATCTCGAAAACGGCAAACTGCTGATCGAGGTGCTGATGAAGAAACAGCGCCACACGGAGGTGCGGCTGTTCAACCGCTCGGGCCACTTCGTCTATCGCGAGCACCCGGAGGCTTTCTCGCGCATGATCTACAAGTTCGTGAAGCAGTACAGCTGAAAGGCGGGATTGCGACGTCGCTCTGCTCCTCGCAATGACGTCTGTGTAACGTCATTGCGAGCGCTGCAAAGCAATCCACCATCCTTCCGATGCGTCAGTCGCGGGCTCAGTGGCCTGCGACGTTTTCGCCCTTCCAGATCACCCGCACGTCGACTGCGACAACGCCCTTGCCTGAAGGGCGCACGATCAGCGGGTTGATTTCGATGTCGGCGATGCGATCGCGGTGGTCCAGATAGAATTGGCCAAGCGACGCCGCCGCCGTTTCGAACGCCGCGCGGTCGGCGGCGGGCTTGCCGCGATAGCCCGCCAGCAACTTCGCCAGCTTCAGCTTGTCGACCATGCCGGAGACGCTGGACGCCTCGACCGGCAGCATCGACAGCGACACGTCTTCCAGCAATTCCACCATCACGCCGCCTGAACCGACGAGAAGCGTCGGTCCATAAAGCGCATCGCTGCGCGCGCCGGCGATGGCCTCGACACCCGACACCATTTCCTGCACGAGGAAACCGTCGATCACAGCGTTCGGATAGGCGGCCTTGGCGGACTTTACCAGTTGATCGGCGGCTGACTTCACGGCTTCCGCGTTGCGCAGATCGAGCACCACGCCGCCAGCTTCGGTCTTGTGCAGAATGTCGCGCGACTGGATTTTCAGCACGACCGGAAAGCCGATCTCAGCCGCGAAAGCGGCAGCTTCGTCGGCGTTCGCCACGACCTTGCTCTTCGGGCCTGCAATGCCGTAGCGCGCCAAAGTCGCGTCGAGATTTTCGGGGGTCAGATCGCTCTGCGGCGCGGGTCCCGGCGCTGCCGGCAGCTTGCCGGAACGCGACGCATGAAACCAGAGGGCGTTCATGGCGCGCAGCGATTCCTGCAGGCGCTGCAGGAACGGAATGCCAAGTTCCGCCTGCAACTCCACCGCCTCCGGCCCCATGTTGTAGCTCATGCGCGAAAAGCCGATCACCGGTTTGCCGACGCGCTCCACCATGATCCTCATGCAGTCAGCGTCGGCCCACGCGCTTTTCTTGTTCGGCGGATTGCCGGCCCATGCGAGCATGTCGACGTCCGGATCCTTGCCGACGATCTCGCAGAGATCGGCCGCCGCCTGCATGGTCGACGGAATACCCACATCGAGGGGATTCTTAGGTTCGATCTCGTCCTGCATGAAGGGACGGATCGCTTTGTTGGTCGCGTCCGAGAACTGCGCCAGCGCCGATCCTTCGAATTCGACGTAATCGTATAGCAGATCGACCGTGCCGCCAGACGTCGTGACGAAGCCGATCTTCGGCCCCTTCGGCAGACGGCCGTTCTGGAAAGCCAGCGTCGTCTCCACGAGATCGTCGAGCGACGGGCACACGATGATGCCGTAGCGATCGCACATGGCGCGGAAGCCTGCGTAATCGCCTGCGATGGCGCCTGTGTGCGAGGCGGCGGCCGACGCCGATTTCGCCGTCGCGCCCGTCTTGATGGCGATGATCGGCTTGCCGGCCTTGAGGGCCCGGCCAGCCGCGTCCATAAACGCGTCGGGGCGGCGGATGCCCTCGATGAACAGCACGATCTGCTTCGTGTGCTCGTCGCGCACAAGGAAATCGAGATAGTCCGCAAGATCGAGGTCGATCTCGTTGCCGGATGAAATTCCGTACGAGAACCGCAGGCCACGCAGGCCGCCCGTGCGCATGAAGAATTGCAGTGTGCCGCCGGACTGGAAGATCACTCCGACCGGCCCGGTCTTCCATGTCGCGATTTCAGGATTGGGGTAGCAGAACGCGCGCTCGGGGAACGAATAGGCGCCCATGCAGTTCGGGCCGGCGATGCGGATGTTCGTGCGCTTGACGAAATCGCGCACCCAAGCGCCGCGCGCCTTCGACGCCGGATTTTCGCCGTCGCCTACGCCGCCCGCGTAAATCGTAGCGGAGGTCAGGCCGCGAGCCTCGGCGTCGCTCAGCACGTCCTGCACGCCGGCAGCCGGGATGATCACGACCGCATGATCGACCTGCTCCGGCAGATCGCGCAGGGACGGATAGGCGCGCTCGCCATACACTTCCTTCTGTCGCGGGTTGATCAGATAGACATTGCCGCCGAACTTGTGCTGGCGCAGCGAGTCGAAGATGTTGCGCGGCCAGCGTCCACGTTCGGATGCGCCGACGATGGCGATGGACTTCGGACGCAGCACGCTTTCGGCTGAACGGAACACAATCTTCGAGTCGCTCACGCTTCCATTCCCTTTTTCTGAATTCGGTTATCGGCGCATTCTTGCATTGTTCGACTTGCCCGCGCCAGCGGCAGCGCGGTGCGGCCCGTTGGCGCAAGCCTCAGCGGAAGATGTCCTGAAAGGTCTTGTTCCACTTCGGCATGTCGGTCTCGATTTCTTCCGGCGTGAAGGAATAGCCGGTGAACTTTACCCCATCGGGCAGCAGCGTCGGATCCTTCGCAGGCACTTTCGGATTGGCGGGCAGATAGTCGCTGTCGCGGAACACGACCTGCCCTTCCTCCGACACCATGTAATCGAGGAACAGCTTCGCGGCGTTCGGGTGCGGCGCATCCTTCGCGACTGACGCCACGTTGAGCGTGATGCCCGCAGGCCCGACCGGCAGCCATTTGGTCGGCGCTCCCTGCGCGGCGCTGATGACGGCGTGATGATTGAAGATCATCAGTCCAATCGCGTATTCGCCGGCGATCACCTGATCCAGCACCTGACGCGCAGCGACGGGTTGCGCGGCGATCGACTGCTTGGCGAGCTTGTTGAGCAATTCTCGCGCCTTGTCCTCGCCCCGCGTCTTCAGCATGAGGCCGACAAAGCCCGGGCCTGCCGACGGCGACGTCTGCGAGCCCCACATCATCTTGCCCTTCCACTTCGGATCGGCAAGATCGTCCCAGGTCTTCGGCTCGTCGGTCGGCTTCACCATGGTTGTGTTGATGCCGACCGTGTTGACGAAGGAATTCGTCGCCACCCAGTAGCCTTCGGGGTCGACGAGGCCTTTCGGCCAACTCGCAGTGAAATCAGGCACCCACTTCATCACGAGGTTTTCGCGCTTCAGCGGCGGCGTGGTGCCGGTGCCGTCGAACACGTCAGACAGGCTCTTGCCCGCCTTGGCCTCGTTGAGAACGCGCAGCACCACCTCTGAGGAATTGGCGCGAACGTATTGAACCTTGATGCCGTACTTCTTCTCGAAAGCGGCGACGAGCGGCGTCACCACCTGCGGAATCGTCTGCACCGTGTACCAGATGATCTGGCCTTCCT
>CANJEY010000155.1 GCA_947472615.1 Beijerinckiaceae bacterium | reverse complement strand
GTAAGCATTTCGGTTGTGACGCTGCCTGTGTCAGTAAGTCGGTACAAGTGCTGGCAGGGCCCGCCTACGGATTGCACACCTCACAAAACATCGCGCTCTCGCGCGTCCTGCCGTCCGGCCTCGCGCGCAACTCCCGATGCTCGCACGCCACACAGCCAAACACCTCAGTCTTCGGCGTTCTGGTCGGCGCGCCGCAGCCCTCGCAGGGCAGGCCCGGCTCATGGCCGGTTCGGCCGAAGCCGGGCAGGCCGCAGGCCGGGCAGGGGGGCGCGATCCTTTCCCCAGCCGTGCGGCGAGCAGGCCGATGTGGCGCATCCGCGTCGGGTTGCGATGTGCCCGCATGTCGTTTGTCAGCCGAACCGAGCCGTCGGCCGATCTCTGCGCGAACCGCTAACGCGCTAACCTAGCAAATTCGTGCACATTGGATGCGTCGCACCTTGAGGGGCTGTAAGCTCGTCCCATGCCGATTCCCGCCGTGCGCCTTCCGCACTCGCTCGCCCGATGATCACCGACTGGCACTTCTACGCGCTGGCGATTCCGGCGGTGATGCTGCTTGGGGTCAGCAAGGGCGGGTTTTCGGGCGTCGGGCTCGTGTCGCTGCCCATGGTGTCGCTGGTGATTCCGCCTTTGCAGGCGGCCGCAATCCTGCTGCCGATCCTGATGGTACAGGATGTGTTCGGCATCTGGGCGCTGCGGCGGGATTTCAGCCGGCGCAATCTGGCGATTCTCGTCCCCGGCGGGCTGATCGGGATCGGAATCGGCATCGCGGCCGCGCGCTACGTGTCCGACGCCGAGGTGCTGATCATGGTCGGCGTCATCGCCAGCGGCTTCATCCTCTACACATGGATCAGGGGCGGCGGGGCGAATGCGCCCGCCCGCGCGGGCCATCCGGCGGTGGGCCTGTTCTGGGGCACCTGCGCGGGCTTCACGAGTTTCATCTCCAACGCCGGCGCTCCGCCCGTGCAGGTGTTCCTGACGCCGCAAAAGCTGTTGCCGCGCGCCTATGCGGGCACGATGGCGGTGCTGTTCGGCATCCTCAATTACGTGAAATTCGCCGCCTTCATCTGGCTCGGGCAGGTGACGCTGCCGAACCTGCAGGTCTCGGTGGCGCTGTTTCCGGTGGCGATCGCCTCGATCCTGATCGGCGTGGCGCTGGTGCGGCGCATTCCGCCCGGCCCGTTCTACCGGCTGATCTACGTGATGACGTTTCTGGTCGGCCTGAAGCTGATCTGGGACGGGACGAGCGCGCTGCTGCGCTGAGGCGGGCGCGGCGGGTTTTGCAATCCCGTCCGTTCGTGCGATTTTGCCCGCCAATACATTGAGGAGGACGACACCCCATGCCGCACGACAATACGCAGACCCACTGGCACGAAGTCTCGGGCGACAGCCAGAAGGCGGGTCTCGGCACCTTCGTGCGGCCGCCGATGCCCTATGACAGGTGGATGATGGAACAGGAGATTCCGATCTTCCGCGATATCGGCATCAGCAAGGTGCAGAACCTGCCGCTGAAGCCGTGGAAGCGGATGGGCGGGCGCGGCAGCTTCATCCAGCTCTACGGCACCGAATCCATGTGGGGCATGTATCTGGTCGAGGTGCCGGGCGCGGGCGCGCTCAACGCCGAGAAGCACACTTACGAGGAAATCTTCCTCGTCATCGAAGGACGTGGCACCACCGAAGTCTGGGCCGACGGGCAGGAGGGCCGCAAGCACGTCTTCGAATGGCAGAAGGGGTCGATGTTCTCGATCCCGCTGAACACCAACCACCGCATCGTCAACGCCACCTCGAGCCCCGCCCTGATGCTGGCTGGCACCACGGCCCCCAACGTCATCAACCTGTTCGACAATCTGGGCTTCGTGTTCGACTGCCCGTTCCAGTTCCAGGACCGGTTCAGCGGCGGCAGCGACTTCTTCAAGCCGAAGGACGATGTCGAGCCCGATCCGGTGCGCGGCCTCGCCATGCGCAAGACCAACCTCATCGTCGACGTGATGAACACCGACCTGCCGCTCGACAACCGCCGCTCGCCCGGCTTCCGGCGAATCGAGCCGAGCATGACCGGCAACAAGTTCTACCTGTGGATCGGCGAGCACCAGACCGGCCGCTATTCCAAGGCGCACGGCCACGGGTCCGGCCCGGTGCTGATCTGCCTGAAGGGCAAGGGCTACACCCACACCTGGCCGGCCCAGTACGGCATCCGCCCGTGGGAGGCCGGCCACGCCGACAAGGTGCGCCGGGTCGATTACGAGCCGGTGGGCATCGTCACCGCCGCCCCCATGTCGGCCGACTGGTATCACCAGCATTTCGCCGTGAGCGCCGAGCCGCTGCGCCTCTCGGCCTGGTACGGGCCCCGCAAGCCGGGCCTCAACATGGACGGCGGCGCGCCGGGCCAGAAGTCTGTCGACTTCGGGGCGATCGACATCCGCGATGGCGGCACGGCAATTCCCTACGACGAGGAAGATCCCGCCGTCCGCCGCGACTGGGAGGCGGCGATCGCCGCCAACGGGGTCAAGAGCCGCATGGACCCGAAGCTGTTCGAGCCGCGCTGAGGCCCCCGATTCGTCGCGACCGGTCGCCGCAGGGCGGCCGGACCGACACATTCCCGACGCATCGGATCGTTAACGCTCTGTTTGCCAAACACGGACGTTTTGAATTGATTTCTTCGATATTTGGTCAAACTTTAATCGTGCGCGCGCCAGGTTGAGGCATGCACATGGTTAATCGCCTCGCGTTCCGGAATCCGTCTGTGGCGTGGCAGTCACAACATGATTGCAAGTCGAGCGCTTCTGGCGACGAAACCTTTTCCCTATTGACCGAGGGGGGAGGCGTCGCGATAACCGGACCCACAATGGATGCTTGTAATCGAGGTTCTATGCGGCTCGCCGTGCGGTTTGCCGGGGCTGGGGCTATCGCCCTGCTTCTGGCCGGATGTTCGGCTCTCCCCGCGCAAGGACCGTCCGCGTCCGATGTGGTCAACAACGCCACCAACGTCACGCCCGAGGCCGGCGGGGCGCGTTATCTGATCACAGACGTCACCGACCGCACCGTCACCATTCTGGAGCGTCGCGGCGCGCCGTCCATGGCGGGCCGGTTTGGCGATTACCGCACATCCTCCCCAAATCAGGCCATCGGCGTCGGCGACGTCGTCGGCGTGACGATCTGGGAAGCCGCCGCGGGCGGCCTGTTCTCGACCCCGGCCCTCAGCGGGTCGACCACGGGTTCGCACTCGGCGGTGATTCCGCCTGCGCCGGTCGGCCGCGACGGCGGCATCACGATTCCCTACGCGGGCACCATCCGGGTGGCCGGACTGACGCCGCGGCAGGTCGAGCAGTCGATCGTGTCCAAGCTGGCCGGCAAGGCGATCGAGCCGCAGGCTCAGGTGATCGTCACCAACAACATTTCCAACACCGTCACCGTGACCGGCGAAGTCATTCAGGGCGCGCGCGTGCCGCTGACCCCGCGCGGCGACCGCATTCTGGACGTGATCGCCACAGCGGGCGGCGTGAAAGCGCCGGTCAACGAGACGTTCGTGTCGCTCGGCCGCGACAACACGACGATTCGGGTGCCGATGCAGGCGCTGCTGCAGCGTCCGCAGGAGAACATTTTCCTGCGTCCCGGCGACATCCTGACGCTGGTGCGCGAGCCGCAGACTTTTACGGCGTTCGGGGCCACCGGCCGCAACGCGCTGGTGCCGTTCGACGCCATTGGCGTCTCGCTGGAAGAAGCTGTCGCCAAGACCGGCGGCCTGCTCGACAACCAGTCCGACCCGCAGGGCGTGTTCGTGCTGCGTCCGGAGCCGATCGCGCTGGCGCGCGACCTCGATCCGGCCTACCCGATCGAGCCCGGCCAGCGGTACGTGAACGTCGTCTACCGGATCAACCTGCGCGATCCGAGCGCCTATTTCTGGGCGCGCCGGTTCCAGATCCGCAACAAGGACATCATCTACGTCGCCACTGCGCCGATCACCGACGTGCAGAAGACGATGGGCATCCTGTCCTCGGTCTACAACCCGGCCCTGTCGCTTAGCGCCGTGTGTCTGGCGTCCGGCTCAAAGTGCTGACGTCGTAGCGGCGGGAGCATCCCGCCGCGCTCGTACTTCCAGACCAGCTAAAGACGATCAGCGGGCCGAATCGGCGGCGCTCTTGGGAGCCGTGACGACATTCCCGTTCCATGTGACGCCGCGTCCGGCCCAGGCGGCGACGAACAGCGCCGGTAAGCACAGATCCCGAACCAGCCATGCGGCGAGCGACTTCGTCGTCGCGGGCCAACCCGCGATGCGCGCCAGCAGCGCTTCGGGCGCGTACCACATCACCGTGAAGCCGGCCGCAGCCGCCACAACGGGGATGCCGACGTCCGCCAGCGCCCAGGTGGCCGCCGCCAGCGGCGGCAGCAGGCCGGCGAAGATCTCGGCGGCGAAGAGCGGCGGAAACGTCAGCCGGCGCAGTCTCGCCCAGCGCAGATGCCGCGACCAGACGGCGCGGAACGAGCGGGGCCCGAGCGGCTGCCGGAACGGCGGCTCGGCGAGCCGGACCGACTTGCCCATTCTTCGCACCGCCTTCGTGGCGGCGGCGTCCTCGGCGGGTTCGTCGGCCAGACGGGCGAAGCCGATGGCGGCGAGTTCGTCGCGCCGGAACATCAGGGTCTTGCCTTGACCGAAGCCGAAGCCCAGCGCGTCCACTACATATTGCCAGCGCGCCTGATAGGTGTTGAGCAGGCCGCACTCGACCTCACTCCAGAAGCCGTGCGGATCGTCGCCGATCGGTGGTGCTGACACGAGGCCGACGCCGGGTCGGCGGGCGATGAGCAGACGTTGCAAATAGTCTGGGGGCAGCAGCACATTGCTGTCGGCGAACACGACCCACTCGCCCTCGGCGGCGCGCCAGCCTTTCAGCATGTTGTTAAGTTTCGGGTTCGTGCTGATTCGTTCGTCACCGATGAGCAGGCTCGCCCGCACCGACGGAAAAGAGGCGATCATGCGCCGGACGAGTGGGACGATCGCATCGTCCTCGCGGGCGACGCAGAGGATCAGTTCGTAATCGGGATAGTCGAGTTCAAATCCGCTGCGCAGCGTCAGGTCGGAATGGCTTTCGAGGCCGCACAGCGTGCGCACGAGCGTGATGCGTGGCGCGACGAGCGGCGGCGCCAGCCGTGATGAAGGCTTTCGGCACCGCCACGCCGCAATGGCGCAGGTGGCGACCTGGACAGTGAACATCGTTCCGGCGAATGCGCCGGCAGCGGCCATCATCGTCATGCGGCGAAACTAATAACGGCCCGCAACAGCCGTATGACGCGCGACGGGCCGCTTTTACGCGCCGCTTTAGCCGCGCGTCATCAAATTGAGATCGACGGCGCGCATACCCACCGCAACAGATGGATGGAGGGCCATGTGGCCGCAGCCAGCGATTCGAAGAAAATCCGCACGCTTTTCGTATCCGACACGCATCTGGGTACGAAGGGTTGTCAGGCCGCGCTCTTTCTGGATTTCCTGAATCACTATGAACCCGAGACGATTTATCTGGTCGGCGACATCATCGACGGATGGCGTCTGAAACAGAGCTGGTACTGGCCGCAGCAGCACAACGACGTCGCCCAGAAACTTCTGCGCAAGGTGCGCAAGGGAACGCGGCTCGTCTATGTGCCGGGCAATCACGACGAATTCCTGCGCGACTATTCGGGATCGAGCTTCGGCGGCATCGAGATTCACGAAGAGGCGATTCACACGGCCGCCGACGGCAGGCGCTATCTCATCCTGCATGGCGACAAGTTCGACACTGTTGTGCGCAACGTGCGCTGGCTCGCGCTGCTCGGCGACTGGGCGTATGATTTCGCGATCTATCTGAATGGCCACATCAGCCGCGTGCGCCGCTATTTCGGTCTGCCATACTGGTCGTTCTCGGCCTGGAGCAAGCAGAAGGTGAAGAGCGCCGTCAATTTCGTCAGCGCCTTTGAAAAGGCGGTGGCGCACGACGCCAGACGTCACGACGTGGATGGCGTCATCTGTGGACACATCCACAAGCCCGCGATGGAAATGATCGAGGGCGTTCAGTACATCAATTGCGGCGACTGGGTGGAATCCTGCTCCGCCGTCATCGAACACGCTGACGGCAGGCTCGAACTGATCCAGTGGACCGACACAGCCACGATGGAAGAGCGCGCCATCGCCCGCACGCGGCTGCGTCCCGCCGCCTGAACGGATCCAGTTTTGTCTCTAACTTTGTTTGTGTCCCGAGGCGCACGCCTATGCGGCGAGCACGGCGCGACGAATGTTGTCGATGAAGCTGCGAGCGCTTTCGCTCATGGAGTGGCGCAGACCATGGGAGCGGCAAGCGTCGCGCGAGATCGACAGCGCCGTCATGGCGGCTTCGCGCAGGTCTTCGCTCATCACGCCGCAGCCGGACTCGCCCAGAATTTCGCGCGGCCCCGTTACAGGAAACGCCGCCACCGGCGTGCCGGTGCACAGGGCTTCGAGCATCACGAGGCCGAACGTGTCGGTGCGGCTGGGAAAGACAAAGACGTCTGCGGATGCGTAGAGGTCGGCGAGTTCCACGCCGTGCTTCACGCCGAGGAAGCGGCAATCCGGATATTCGTCCTGCAGCCTCTCGCGCGCCGGTCCATCGCCGACGACCAGCTTGGTTCCGGGCAGATCGAGCTGCAGAAACGCCTCGATGTTCTTCTCCACGGCGACGCGCCCGACTGTCAGGAAAATCGGCCGCGGCAGATCGAGGGGACGGCGCACGGCCGACGCGAAGCTGGCGCAATTGACGCCGCGCCGCCACAGAACGGTTTTCGCGAAACCCCTGTGCCGCAACTCCTGTTCGAGCGCCGCCGTCGCCACCATGGTGGCGGTCGCGGAATTGTGGAAACGTCGCAACGCCGCGTACGCGATCCCGACCGGCAGGCGAAATCGCGCCGCCAGATATTCGGGAAAGCGCGTGTGGTAGCAAGTCGTGAACCGGCGTCCGGCCGCCAGACAATAGCGCCGCATTGCAAACCCGATCGGTCCCTCGGTGGCGATGTGGATGGCGTCCGGCCGGATCTGCTCGACGATGCGGCCGATGCGGGATTTCGACGCCAGCGACAGCCGAATTTCCGGGTAGGTCGGCATCGGAATGGTGTGGAAGCGATCCGGGGTGACGAAGTGAAACTCAGCGCCCAGTTTCGTCGCTTCGGCCGCCAGCCATTCGTGGGTGCGGACGACGCCGTTCACCTGCGGCCGCCACGCATCGGTTGCCACCAGAATGCGCAGCGGAGTCTCGGCGCTGCGAGCCAGCGCCACCGGCATAGCGTTTCTGACCGTGGCGGGAACATCCTCGGTCGCAGATCGCCGGGCGATCCCGTGGGCAATGGCGGTCATTCGCGTCTCCGGTCAGGTATGCGACCGGAAACCAGATTCGCGCTGCAATCGTGTGACAGGGCCCGTTCAGGCCATCTCCACCCAAGCCTTCAGCAGGTGATAGGCGATCGCGACCGGGTTCGGCGGCGAATAATCCGGATGGCGGCGTTCCAGCATGGCGGTCACCTCGGCCTTAGTGAACCAGCGGGCGTCTTCGAGTTCGGTCTTGTCGATGACGATCTCGGTGCTCGTCG
Source organism: Beijerinckiaceae bacterium (assembly GCA_947472615.1). GTDB lineage: Bacteria > Pseudomonadota > Alphaproteobacteria > Rhizobiales > Beijerinckiaceae > Terripilifer. Next base: position 1,945 of record CANJEY010000155.1, on the reverse strand, counting down.
CTTCCGCCAGACAGCCGATCATCAGCGAGGACGGAAACGGCCAGGGCTGAGAGGCGACGTAATGCACGCGGCCGACGTCAATGCCGGATTCCTCTTTGATCTCGCGCCGCACCGCGCCCTCGATTGTCTCGCCGGGCTCCAGAAAACCAGCGAGCGCCGAATACATGCCCTTGCCGAAGCGGCCGGAGCGGCCCATCAGGCAGCGGTCGCCATCGACGGCCAGCATGATCACCACCGGGTCGGTGCGCGGGAAATGCATCGCCTTGCAGGATGCGCAGTCGCGCCGCCAGCCGGCGGACGCCAGCGTCGAGGGCGAACCGCAGGCCGAACAAAACCGGTGGCGGGCATGCCAGTAGAGGAGGCTCTTGGCTTCGCCGAGCAGGCCGCAGCCGCGCGCGTCGAGCAGGCCCTGCACGGCGATGCTGCGCAAGTCCGTCAGGTCGAGGTCGGGCCGGGAGCGCAGCACGAGCCGCCGCGTGTCGACCATGCCGGTCTCGTCCGCCTTCTCCTCGAACTCGGCGGCCGAATCGTCGAGCAGCAGGCCGAAATAGGCGTGATCGGCATCGCAGCCGAGCAGGGCGGTCTCCCGCACGAGTCCCAGAGCCTGCGCTTCCTCGATGCCGAACAGGTGGCTGACGCCGTCCCCGCGGGGCCGCATCACCGGCCGGTCGCGGACGATCACGACGGCGCGCGCCTGCGGCGAAGCCATCAGAGCCTCTATAAGGGCGGAGTCGTCGCGCTTTTCCGACAAACGGTCGAGTGGATTGTCCGCATAGCCTGTGGCGGTCGAGCGTTCGGGCAGGGTGGGCGTAGGGAAATTCATCGACGGTCCTGAGCTTGGCATCGCCTGCATCATGGAGCGCGGCGGGGCCCGAGGGAACCGGAAATCGCGTCCCCGCGCTTGCGAAAATGACCGTGCTGGTCCACATCGGCAGCGGGAGGTTGGCGTTGGACGTTCCACTCGCCAACCGGGTCAGGTCCGGAAGGAAGCAGCCCTAACGAGAATGGGCGGGTCTCCGTCCAGCCTCCCACCTTCGGGTCTTCGGCGCCGTCCGAATCGGCGCGTTGGCCCGCCGCTCTATCCACTAGGTCGAACCATGAACGACGGTCGCTTGCAGGACGGATCGGCCGCCGCGGGCGGCGGCGAGCCGTCGCTGGGCTTCGATCTCGGCCCGTCGCCCGCGCCCATTCCGGCGGCGCAGCAGAGCTACCGGGTTTTGGCCCGTAAATACCGCCCGGCGAGCTTCGAGGATCTGATCGGCCAGGAGGCCATGGTCCGCACGCTCAGCAATGCCTTCACCAGTGGCCGCATTCATCAGGCCTATATCCTCACCGGCGTCCGAGGCGTCGGCAAGACCACGACGGCGCGCATTCTGGCGCGCGCGTTCAATTATGAGCTGCCCGCCAAGGACGGCCGCCCCGCCGTGACCGCCCCGACGATCCACATGCCCGAGCTGGGCGTGCATTGTCAGGCGATCATCGAATCGCGCCATGTCGACGTGATCGAGATGGACGCCGCCTCCCACACGGGCATCGACGATATTCGCGAGATCATCGAATCCTCGCGCTACCGGCCGGTGATGGCGCGCACCAAGGTGTTCATCATCGACGAAGTGCACATGCTGTCGAAAGCGGCTTTCAACGGCCTGCTGAAGACGCTCGAGGAGCCGCCCGAGCATGTGCGCTTCCTGTTCGCCACGACGGAAATCGAGAAGGTGCCGGTGACGGTGCGCTCGCGCTGCCAGCGTTTCGATCTGCGCCGCATCGAGGCCGACGTGCTGATCCGGCATCTGGCGGGCATTTGCGCGAAGGAAGACGTCGACATCGACGAGGATGCGCTGGCGCTGATCGCGCGCGCGTCCGAAGGCTCGGTGCGCGATTCGCTGTCGATGCTGGATCAGGCCATCGCGCATGGCGGAACGCAGACGCGCATAGACGCGGCGGG
>CANJEY010000154.1 GCA_947472615.1 Beijerinckiaceae bacterium | reverse complement strand
TCAACGTAGCAGGCGATCACCTTGATCGAGGGTTCCTGCGCGAACTAGCGGATGTAATCGGCGGTCGTCAGGCCAATCTCGTTGCCGGTCGTCAGGCCGTAGCCCGGATAAAGTCCACGCCCGCGCAGCGCGCGCACGATGGCGGTGACGATGCCGCCGCTCTGGCCGAACACCGCGACCGGTCCGCCGGTCAGATCGGTAATGCGATCGTCCGACGCCGACATCAGGCGGCCGGCGACGAAATTGCCCATGCAATTGGGGCCGGCGGTGGCGACGCCTGCTTCCTCGATCGCCTTGGACAGTTCAGCGCCGAGCGCGCGGCCCTTCGGGTCGCCGCCCTCGCCGAAACCGGACGAGAAAATCTGCGCGCTGCGCGCCCCGGCGCGGCCGGCTTCGCGGATCGTTTCGATGCACGCTGGCCCCGGCACGACGATGACGACGTGATCCGGCGCTTCCGGCAGGGCCGACAGCGACGGATAACACTTCAGCCCACCCCACACGGTCTCGTTGCGGGGATTGACCGGGTAGATCTGTCCCGGAAAGTTGTGGCGGGTGAGCGCCCGAAAGGCGCCCGCCGCCCAGTTGCCGGGACGATCGCTCGCCCCCACGATGGCGATGTTCTTGGGGTTCAGCAGCGCGTGAACGCCGTCGACCTTGTTCAGTTTCTTGTCCTGCATTGCTCGCCTTTCGGGGGGTCGAAGTCGTGATGGCTCAGCGCTTGAATTCGCCGAGGCCGGGCTTGAAGGTCTTCTCGTCGAGGAACTGCTTCAGCGCCTTTTCACGGCCCTTTTCCGGGTCGTTCAGCTTCAGCGCATCGTGCTTGGCGTCGAGGTAATCGAGCGCCTGCTCCTTGGAAAGACCGCGCACCGAGCGCAGCGCTTCTTTGGTGTACTTCACTGCGGCCGGGCTCTTGGCCTCAAGCTTGCGGGCGAGAATCATCGTCTCTTCGCGCAGCTTCTCAAGCGGCACCGACTTGTTGACGAACTTCATCGCGCCGGCTTCCTTGCCGGTGAACTGGTCGCCAGTGACGGAATAATAGATCGCGTCGCGATAGCCGAGCACGTTGGTCACCGCCCAGGCGACGAGACCGCCGGGGATCACGCCCCAGTTCACTTCCGACAGGCCGAATACGGCGTTGTCGGCCGCGATGGCGAAGTCGCAGGCGATGACCGGCGTAAAGCCGCCGCCGAAGCAATAGCCATGCACCATCGCGATGGTGGCCTTCGGGAACGACGACAGACGATTCCAGCGCCATTCGTGGGCGGCGCGGCGCGCCTTGACGCGCAGTTTCGGGTCGTCTTCCGTGCCGCGGAAATAGAGCTTGAGATCCTGCCCGGCGCAGAAGTTGCCGCCGGCGCCGGTGATGATGACCACGCGGGTCTGGTCGTCCATCTCGGCCCAGTCGAGCGCATCGCACATGTCCATGTGCAGCTGCGGCGACATTGCGTTGCGCTTTTCGGGACGGTTCAGGATGATGAAGGTCACGCCCCCATCGCGCTCGATCTTCACGTTCTCGAGTGTGATCACGTCGTCTGCCATGCTGTCCTCCTCGTTTGATCTTTGTTCAGTGCTGGAACAGGTCCTTGTAGATCTTAGCCCATTTGGGCATGGCGGCATCGGCCTGTTCGGGCGTGAATGCGATGTAGCGCCAATTCTTGCCATCCGGCCGCAGGCTTTCGTTGCGGGGCGGAATCTTGGGATCGACCGGCATGTAATCCGTGTCGCGGAAAATCTGCTGGCCTTCCTCGTCGACGAGGAAATCGATCAGCAGCTTGCCGGCGTTGGGGTGCGGCGCGTCCTTGGTCGCCGACATCACACCCATCACCACGAAGGCCGGGTTCATCGGAATGAAAGCCGAGGGCGCGCCCTGCGCGGCGCTGATCACGGCGTGGTTGTCGTAGATCTGCAGCGCGATCGAATATTCGCCGGCGATCACCTGATCCAGCACCTGCCGGGCTGCGACGCCCAGATTGGCGACGTTCTGCTTGGCGAACTGGCGCAGGTAATCCATGCCTTTTTCGTCACCCATCTCGGCAAGCACGAGGCCGACGAAACCGGGTGCTGAGGAGCTGGAATTGGCGGATCCCCAGGCGATCTTGCCCTTCCACTTCGGGTCGAGCAGATCCTGCAGGGTCTTCGGCTCCTCGCCCTTCTTGATGAGCGACGTGTTGTAGCCCGGCGTCAGGACGTAGAGATTGGTGGCGACCCAGAAACCGTCGGCGTCGATGTAGTCCTTCGCCAGCCGCTTCGCGCTGTCGGGGACGTATTTCATCACGAGGCCTTCCTTCTTCAGCGCAGCTGAAGTGGGAATGCCGTCGAACACGTCGGCCTCGACGCGGCCGGCCTTGGCCTCATTGGTGATGCGCAGGATCACGTCCGGCGCGTCGGCGCGGATGTAATTGACCTTGATGCCGTACTTTTTCTCGAAGGCGTTGACGGCTGGCACGACGAACTGGTTGACGATCTGGGTCGTGTACCAGGTGACCTGCCCTTCCTTCTTCGCAGCGTCGATCAGCGCCTGATCGGCCGCCAGCGCGGGGCCGGACAGCGCGGCGCACGCCAGCAGGGCGGACAAAAGCGGACGTAAGCGCCCGGCCTCGAGCATCGAATCCTCCAAAAAAGGGGCCGCGTGTTGACGGCCGCGCGCCCGCGCCACATTAGGCCGGGCATGCGCCTTACCGCAACTGCGGATCGAATTCTGCGACAATCGCGCTGGCTCCGTCTCAGCCTTTCAGAAAGGTGCGGGCGAGCGCGATGATCTCGTCGGGATAGTCGTGCTGCACCCAGTGGCCGCCGTCCGGGAAGGTTCGCACCTCGGCATGGCGGAAATGCTGGACCCAACCATTCTCGGCCGGGTTCGGACGCCCGCTAGCGCCGCCGCCGACCAGCAGCGTCGGACATTCGATTCGGTTCCAGATCGCGGCGCTCTGTTCGAAGCTGATCCGGTAGGGCGCGCGCAATCTGATTCCGTTGTCGTATTTCCACGAGAACGTGCCATCGCCATTGTCGCGCAGACCGTGTTTCGTCAGATGCAGCACCTGCTCCTCGGTGCGCTTGGGATGCGCCTCGCGGAAACGCGCCAGCGCGTCCTCGAAGGACTTCATCCGGCGCGGCGCGCGATTGGCGTGTATCTGTTCGATCCAGTTCCGCATCGTCACGTGCATGGGCGTCGCGGGGGGCGAGAAGATGCGCAGCCCCTCGATGGCGATCAGGCGTTCGACGTACTCCGGATAGATGCCCGCCAGCAGGAGACTGATCGCTCCGCCCATGGAATGGCCGATGATCTTCACCCGGTCGATCTTCATCTGACGCAGGAATTCGACGACGTCGACGACGAAATCCGGCACCGGATAGGAGCTGGCCTTCGCCCATTCGGACTCGCCGTGGCCCCGAAGATCGAACGCGATGACCCGGTATTGGTCGCGCAGGCCGCGCGCGATCCAGTCCCAGTTCCGGCCGTGGTCGAGGCCGCCATGCACGAGCAGGAGCGGCGGAGCGGTTTCATTGCCCCAGTCCCACCAGTTCAGCCGCAGGCCTTGCGAGTCATAATGTCGCGCAACAGGTTCTTGCATTGCCGCATCCGCCTCAGCGCGGCGTGTACCAGTTCGGTTTACGCTTTTCCTTGAAGGCCGCCACGCCCTCGGAGGCTTCCGGCGTCCGGATGCCGTGGTGAGCGCTCTTGACCTGACCATGGGAGCGCATGTCGCGCACCGTCTCGTGATCGTAGGCGCTGATCTGCTCCTTGGTGACGCGCTGGGCGTTGGGCGCGCCGAGCAACATCGAATCGACCATGTTGTCGATGGCGGCGTCCATGTTTTCGGCCGCATGCGCCTCGTGCGCGAAGCCGACGCGGCTCGCTTCGGGGCCGGACACGCGCTCGCCCGATAGAGCATAGCGGCGCAGGTTGCGCGAGCCGAGCGCCCGCAGCAGCACCGGCACGACACCGCCCGGCACGATGCCAAGGCGCACTTCCGGCACCGAGAAGAAAGCGTCCGGGAACGCGAAGGTCACGTCGCAGCAGACAGTCAGCGCAGCGCCCGCGCCGATTGCACCGCCGTTGACCACGCAGATCGTGGGCTTCGGAAACTGGTCGATCTCCTGAAACAGATCGGAGAGCGTGAATTTGGCGATGTCGCCGTCCTTCTTGGGCGACACGTCGGCGCCGCCGCAGAAGTGCTTGCCGTTGGCGCGCAGCAGCAGAACTCGCACGCGCGCGTCCTGCGCCAGTTCGCGGAGGTGGAGGACCAGTTCGTCGATCATCGCTGAACTGAGCGCGTTGCCGCGATCGGGACGGTTGAAGGTGACCGTCGCCAGTCCGCGCGCCGAAATGTCGGAAATGATCGTCTCGAATGCCATCCGGTTTCCTCCGCCCCCATATTCGTGAAGTCGGCCCACTATAGGGTGCGACTTCACGATGCGGAAGCGGGTCCGGTCAGCTCCCGAACCGCGACGCGACGGCGTATCCGGCCGTCGCAGCCGCTCCGCTGAGAACAACGCCCCAGCAGATGTCGACGATCGACACGATGGACGGCCAATTGCGCAGCGTTGCGAGATTGGTCAGGTCGTAGGTGGCGTAGCAGAACAGGCCAAATAGCGCCCCGTAGAGCAGCGCCATTTTCCACGACCCGTCGCGCAGGCCGGGTGAGACGCCGAAAATGACGAGCCCGACCAGATAGAGAGCGTAGAACCCGACCGCAACGCCCATGAGCGGACGATCCAGCATCAGGAACCCAAGCTGTTCCTTGTAGAAATTCCGCGCGACGAACCCGAGCCAGATGAAATCGCCGAGTACGAACACGCCGGCCGAGCCCGCATAGGCCCAAAGATATTTGGTCATGGTTTGCCTCGCATCGCCGCAATCCCCCCGGACCGATATTCGTTTGTTACGTGGACAATTGCCCGCCGGATCAATCGTCGCATCCCGACCTCGGCGATTGACCGGGGGGCTTTCGCGGCTATTCTGCGCCCGTATTCGACGGGAGGCGGCAAAAGATGAAACTGCATGGCTTTTTTCGGTCCGGCGCGTCCTACCGGGTGCGTATCGGGCTGGCCCTGAAGGGCCTGAAGGCCGAGCAGGCTTTCCACCATCTGCGCAAGGGTGAGCAGCGCGCTCCCGCCTATCTGGCGCTGAACCCGCAAGGTCTGGTGCCGAGCTTCGAGACCGACGACGGAACCGTGCTGACCCAGTCGCTCGCGATCCTCGAATATCTCGAGGAGACGCATCCCAATCCGCCGCTTCTGCCGAAAGATCCGGTCGCACGCGCCAAGGTGCGCGGCTTCGCACTGGCCATCGCGTGCGACGTGCATCCGGTTCAGAACCTGAAAGTCCTCAACGCCGTCAAGGCCGTAACCGGCAGCGACGAGGCAATGAACGACTGGGCGCGCCGCACCAATCTGGAAGGGCTGGAAGCCTGCGAGGCTTTGATCGCGCATGAGAAGGGGCCATTCTGCTTCGGCGCGACGCCGACGCTCGCCGACGTCTGCCTCGTGCCCCAGATGGTCAACGCGCGCCGTTTCGGGGCAGACGTTTCCAAACTGTCGCGGATCCTGGAGGCCGAGGCCGCCTGCCTTAAACTTCCGGCCTTCGCGGAGGCCGCCCCCGAGCGGCAACCCGACGCCGAGTGATCCGATTTCAATTCTGAACGCTTCTGGAGGTTCCGATGGCTGTGCGTGACGATCTGCCGTTCGTGGTGTCGGGAGGCGGCATCGGCGGCCTCGGCGCGGCGCTGGCACTGGCCCGCAAGGGTTTCCCGGTGCATGTGTTCGAGCAGGCCGAGCAATTCGGTGAGATCGGCGCGGGCATCCAGCTTGGTCCCAATGTGTTCAACGCCTTCAGCGAACTCGGCATCCGCGAGGCCATTCTCGACCTCGTAGCGGTGCCGACCTGCCTCGAAATGCGCGATGCGCTGGACGGCCACCTGATCACCCGGATGCCGCTGGGCGACAAGGTCATCAATCGGTTCGGCAATCCCTACGCGGTCATCCATCGCATGGACGTGCACAGCGTCCTGCTCGACGCCTGCGCGAAGATGCCGAACATCAAACTCGAAACGAAGGCCCGCGTCCTCGACTATGTCGACGATGGCGCGAAGGTGACGCTGTCGCTCGAAGACGCCCGCACGGTCGAGGGCCGCGCGCTGATCGGGGCCGATGGCCTCTGGTCGAAGATTCGTCAGCGCATCGTGGCCGACGGCAAGCCGCGCGTCTCGGGCCATATCGCCTACCGCGCCGTGTTGAAGAAGGAAGAAGTGCCGGAGGATCTGTGGCGACCGGACGTGGTGTTGTGGGCGGGACCGCGCACGCATCTTGTGCATTATCCGCTGCGGCGCGGCGAACTCTACAACCTCGTCGCCGTGTTCCACTCCGATCACTACGTCGAAGGCTGGGACGCATCGGGCGATTCCTCCCTGCTGTGGAAGCACTTCGAGGGCGAGCGGCCGGAAGTGCTGCGCATGCTGGAAAAGATCAACGCGTGGAAGATGTGGGTGTTGTGCGACCGCGAGCCGGTGAAGAACTGGACAGCCGGCAACGTGACACTATTGGGCGACGCCGCGCATCCGATGCTGCAATATCTGGCGCAGGGCGCTTGCATGGCGCTTGAAGACGCCGTTCGGCTGGCGCGCGAAGTCGAAGCCAGCCCGAAGAATTTGAACGCCGCGTTTCTCGCCTATCAGCAGAAGCGTTATTTGCGCACGGCGCGCGTCCAGCTCATGGCGCGCGTCTATGGCGAATTCTACCACGCGCGCGGCCCGGCGGCGGAGTTGCGCGACCAGATGCTAGGGTCGCGCACCGATCAACAGGCGATGGACGGCATCGCGTGGCTCTACGGCGGCGATCCCGCCGAGTGAGGAACGCCGAACGCGTCAGTGATGGGTCGGCTGATCGACAAATGGCGTGCGCTTTTCGACGCGCACGCTGACTTCGCCCAGCAATTCGCCATCGACGTCATAGGCGCGCGCTTTCGCCTCGCCTTCAGCCTTCGCCAGCAGAAGCATCTGGCCGGGCGCATTGGTGCGCGTAACCGAGATCACTGAAGGATGGTCGATCTCGAAGCGCGCGATGCCATCGGGCATGCGCAGCAGCTTCGCGCCGCCAGTCCACATCACCAATGTAGGCCGCTGTTGCGCCGCGGCTGAAACCGCAAACAACAGACTGACGAACATCGTTCCGGCTGAGTGCGCGCCCATTCGTTCCCCCTGTCAGCCCGAGTCCGGCTTTAACCCCGATACTCGGCTGACATGGTTAACCGAACCTTAACAGGAGACGCGCGCGTTCACCCTGCATCAACCTTTCGCGGCCTCGAACACCGGGCCGGTGCCGACCTTGTAGCGTTGTTCGGTGATGTCGGTGCGGCCGCTGACGCCGACTTTCGAATCGCTCAGGCCGCTGATGTGCAGCAGTTCGAGATCGTCGTCGCCCGCATTCTCGAACCAGTAGCGCGCGAAGGCCGGCGTGCAGATGCCTTCCATCGGGCCGTACTCGCCGATGACAACGTCGTCGTGAATGTAGAAGCGGACCCGGCCCTTCAGCACCATCCAGAAGCTGTCGCCATTGGAGTGGTAGTGCATGTTGTTTTCGCCGCCGTTCTTCTTCACGACCTGCACGTTGCAGCGCAGATTGTCCGTGCGGGCGAGACGCACGAGGCCCTTGCCGCTGCCGACCTCTGGTCGCTTGTAGGAAAAGCCCTTCATCATCGCCTCGGCGCGCAGGTGCAGCGCCTCGAGTTGCGCCGGATCGAGCGATTTCACATCCACCATGTTTTCCTCCTGTGTTTGTTTAGCGAAACAGATCCTGCAGAATCTTGTCGGACGCTTCCGTCATCGACACCAGTTGCTCGGGCTTGACGGAATTTTCGCGCACGCCTGCGCGCGCCGGAACGATCGAGGCGACATAGTCGACAGGATCGACGTCGCCGCGCACCGGCATGTATTCGGCGTCCGAAAGAACCTTCTGTCCTTCCTTCGACAGAATGAAATCGAGCAGCAGCAGCGCCGCGTGCACGTTCTTCGCGCCCTTGGGGATGACGATCGTGCCGGACGTGCTGGGCGTCGGGTCAAGCAGGCGCGCATTCACCGGCGCGCCCTTGCGGGCGCTGATCATCGGATGATGCGCGTATATCTGCAGCGCCAGCGGATATTCGCCCGCCATCACGCGATCGACCAGCACGCGCGCATTGCCCGAGCCGTAGTTGATGATCTTCTGCTCGGCCAGCTTGCGAAAGTACGCCATCGCCTTCTCTTCGCCCCACGCGATGCGCAGATTGGTGAGGAACAACGGAGCCGCGCTGGCGGTGCCGATGGACCACGCCATCTTGCCCTTCCATTTCGGATCGAGCAGGTCTTCATATGTCTTCGGCGCATCCTCCGCCGAAACGAGCTTGGTGTTGTAGGCGGTCGAGAAATAATTCATGCGCGTCGGCGACCACAGGCCGCGCGGATCGCGACGCTGTTCGGGAATGGCGGCAAATTCGGGCGACCACATCGGCTGCGCCAGCCCGGCCTGCACGGCGAGTTCGCCCGCGCCGCCGGCTTCCAGTACGTCGCCAACGATGTTGTTGGCGCGATATTCCGCCAGATATTTCTGCATGATGTCTTCGGAATCTGCGCGCCAATAGGACATTTTGATGAACGGATATTTCTTCTGGAACGCCTCCGAGATCGGCCGCAACGCCTGATTGACGATCATCGCCGAATAAAGCGTAAGCTTGCCCTCCCGCTTCGCTCCGTCGAGCAGACGCTCCTGACGGTCCGCGCCCTGATAGGTCAGGATTTCCGTCTGGGCGCGCGCGGCAGGCGCAGTGCAAACCGCGGCCAGCATTGAAGCGCCCAAAAGCCATGTGCGAATTGCCTTGGCCATCATGTCCTCCCTCGCGCATTCGCGCTTTGTGTCGCAAACGTAATGCGGTTGTGACCGCAGCGTCAAATCAGACCGGGCGTACGCCGCAGCCGGGCTCGTCCGGCAATTTCAGCACGCCATTGTCGATCGTCAGTCCGGCCCATTGATCGTATTCGAGTCCATCGAATTCCGTCAGTTCCGACGCATACCAGATGCCCGGCAGCGCCGAGGCGATCTGCGCCCCGTGCGCGGCGAGCAGCATTGGGCCTGAGTGCGCTCCCATGCGATATTTCACGCCGCCAGCAGCGCATATCTGTGCAGCGGCGTACACGGCGCGCAGACCGCCCAGCTTGCTCACCTTGAGGCTGACGGCGTCGACCGCGCGTTCGCTGACCAGCTTCAGAATGGTCTCGACCGAATCCGCGCCTTCGTCCGCCTCGATCGGAATAGACACGGCCTCCGTGACGGCTTTCAGACCGGCGATGTCGCCAACCTTTACCGGCTGTTCGGCGAGATCGATCTTATATGGAACCATCAGGTTGAGGGCCCTGATGGCGTCCTGCGGCGAGTAGGATTGATTGGCGTCGACGGTCAGATTGAGGTCGGGCCCGACTTCCTTGCGCACGGCGGCGACGCACGCGACGTCCTCGTCGATATCGCCGTGGATCTTGATCTTGAAATGTCGAAAACCCTTATCGGCCAGCATGCGGGCATTC
>CANJEY010000153.1 GCA_947472615.1 Beijerinckiaceae bacterium | reverse complement strand
TCGTGATATGCGACTGGAGAAATGATGGATGTCGCAGTGAAAGTCCACCGCACCGCTGGATGAATGTCGAAGCCGGTTTGACCTTTGCACAAAGTGGCAAAGGAGTGCTGGCCGTTTTCAACGATTGAAGTTCGCCCGACGACTGACGCCGGGCGAACTTGATCGTCAGCGTCCTCTGCCGAAGGGCTGCTGCTCGCCGCGTTCTTCGTTTGCATCTGGCGCGCCGTTATTGCCGCGTCCGCGTGGTGGCGCTTGCGGGGGCTGTTCGAGCTTGGGGGCTGCACCACCGCCGAAACCTCCACGCCCGCGCGGCGCGTCCTGCGCCGTAGGAGCCGCCTGGGCGGGAGGAGGCGTCTGCGGCGGCTGTGCCTGAGGAGCGTTCCCAAACGCCGCAGGTCCCCGCGCCGGTGGTGGACGGTCAGCGCCACGATCAGGGCGACCTTCAGGCCGGCGCTCTTGCACGCGAGGCGTATCGGCATCCCGCGTGCGAGGCGGATTGACGTCGCGGCCTGGACGCTGAGCGCCGGGGTCTATTACGCGATCTTCCCCTCGACCATTGCGATCACGCACATCCCCGTCGCGACCAGGGGCGCGGGCATCTCCATCGATCCGGCCGCCAAAGCGCGGGATATTTCGATAAAAGGGCCGATCGCGATAATAATCGCCCCAGTAGCGCTGCACGTCGAACTGGATGAACGGAACTCCAATGCTCTGGCCGAAGCGCACGATTGGCGCCCGCCTCGATTGATAAGGCACCTCAAGCGCGGAGCCGCGCGCCCAGCCCCGTTCACCGCGCCAGATCACATCGCACCACGTCCAACGTGCGAGACAACCCACGATCTCGACTGACTCGCCGCTTCTCATTATGTCGATGGTCGGGTAGCGCGCGCTCGGACCTGCTCGAAGGGCCGTTCGCTCATCGACGAATCCGGGCGCAGCGAGCGCACCCGCGGCTGTCGACAACAGCACGGTCGCGGCCCCGGCCATAGTCAAGATGGATTTACTTTGCATACGAAGTCCTCCTGACGACCCAAACGGAGCCGTTTCAGGGAACGCGCAACCACGCCACATGTTTCATCGGGTCACCCACGAGGACAAATCATGGCACCAGCCCCGTGACGACCTCTATCGGGAAAGCATAAACTCCGTCGGCAACGCCCTTCTCCGCGAAAGCCCGCAATTGCCCGTATCAAATCTGAACATTAAGGCCATCAGGTCGTTGCCTTTGAATGGCCATGTTCGAGGTCGCGGCAATCTTCAGCAATTTTTCTTGGAGCACCAATGGATACCTTACAATTGCGCATGGCGCTCGCTGGTATGCGGATGACAATTCACGAGTTGGCGACGCTCTCAAGAGTGGAGGCAGCAACGATTCAACGAATAGAGAGCGGAGACTTTGTCGAGGAAGGGCTCATGAAAGACCTTCGGCGCGCTCTCGAAAGCGCGGGTGCATTTTTTCTCGAAGACAGCGAGCATATCGGCGTTAAGGTCCGCCGGTCAGCTAGCCTTGAAACGCAGATAGCCACGGCCGCAGCGACCGTAGCCGCCGTAGTCCCTGTAGAACCAAGCCCAGAACGCGGCATGGCGCTATTGCGTCGAGGAAAAGCGAAGAACGATTTGCGAGCCCTGACGGCGAGGGCGGCCCGCAAGCCCAAGGCAAAAGCGAAATCATTCGACAACTAGGTGAACAACGCGATGGATATAATGGTGACGCCCGCTGATGCGGCGAGATGGATTTTGACTGACCTCTTAGGTCGCCAGTTGGGAAGCATTGCTTGCGATCACTCGACGTTCGAAATCACGCCGGAAGGCATCGCGATCGACCAGTTCGGCGGGATGAAATTGCGGCCATTCGAATCACTGGATTCAGCGCTGGCGAAGATTGAACGGCACATGCGGGGAACATGCCGTCTCGCGGCCAATGCTTGATCCCCATCGTGCCGGGCGCGCAATCGCAAAAGAAGCCTCGGACAAGCTTGCCCGAGGCTTCTTTCTTGTTCGGCAGAAGCCGCAGATCGACAAGAATGCTTAGCCCGCCTTCAGATTGCCCGCTGACGTCTTGCCACTCTTCCGGTCTGCTACCATTTCGAAGCTGACTTTCTGACCTTCGTTCAGCGAACGCATGCCAGCCTGCTCGACTGCGCTTATGTGCACGAACACATCCTTGCCGCCGTCATCAGGCTGGATAAATCCGTAGCCCTTTTCGCCGTTAAACCACTTTACCGTGCCCGTTGCCATTGCCGTTTCCTTACGCTTTGATCCGCTGGCCGCGCGGATGCAGCCATTCGTTCGATCGAATTTGATAAGATATCGTCAGCGGGCGCAGCACGCAGCCATGAGGTCAACCGTCAACTCGACAATCTATATTAGCCAAATTCCACCTTGGTCCACAAGTCAACATACGCCTTCCGCAGCGCGAACTTGGGTCCATCGAGTTTGAGCCGTTCTGGTTGCAGGATATTGCAGAGGAATTTTTCTGAAAACGACAAACTCGACGTGCCGTCTTTGACGATCGCAAGGGTGTCAGTCGCCGAGAAGCGGCTGAGCCGCCCACCAAGTGCTTCACCGAGGAAGCCGATCAACTGGCAAAGACCTCGGCAACCTCTCGACAATCAATTGCCCATGCCAATGCGAAAAATGCCTCTCCAGCCGATGAGCGAGGCTGGACTAAGGCATTGGCTGGATCAACGCGACACCCACATCCTCGGAGTCCTGGCAAGCCCCGCCGCTCGCCTTATTTTGGAAGGGTTATTCGGCCGTCGTGCCGCTGAACGGTATGTCTGGCCATGGCCTGCTACGCGTTGCGCATCAACAGCCTCATTCCACTCGTGAGTTTCACGCCCTTTGGGACATGGCGCAGTTCCTCGGGGGCGTGTATCCGGTCGAGTTCGGCCCGTGGGTCGTGATCGGCATCGTCGTCAACGCGGTCGTCGCCGCTGCCCTCTGGGAGGCCGCGTGAAATCCGCGGGTCGGCTCCTGATCGCGTGCGGCCGGCGATGGAGGTTCCCGGCCCTTCCATTCGCCGCCTCCCAAGAAAGTAAGACACCGGGTGTCGCGGATATGATCACTTTTCGGGCTTCTGTTCCGGCCTCAGTACAGTCAAGATAGCGCTGGTCGGCGGCTCGGGGGGCGCTCCCATGACAGACACAAAGCAGTTTTCGGACGCGATCGGCCTTCTTTACGATTGCATTCTCGAGCCGGCCCGGTGGACCGAGGCGCTCGGCGCGTTATCCGGATTTGTCGGCGGGTCGAGCGCGCTGCTGTTTCATCAGGATCACCGCCAACAGACCGGCGCGTTTCTGCAATCCTACAATGCCGATCCGCACTGGACGCAGCTTTACTTCCAGAAATATGTCGGCCTCAATCCGGTTCTGCCGCTGACGACATTTATGGACGCGGGATCGTGCTCATCGTTCTCGCGGCTGATCGACATGGATGAATTCAAGGCCTCGCAGTTCTATGTCGAATGGGCGGCGCCCCAGCAATATCTCGATGTGGTCGTGACCATTCTGGACAAGAGCGCCAGCGCGATGGGGATGTTCGGCGTCACGCGGCTCGATCACGAAGGGCTCGCCGGCGATGCCGAGATCCAGCGGATGGAACTCGTCGCTCCGCATGTGCGCCGCGCCGTCACGATGGCGCGTCTGTTCGACGGTGTCCGCGGCTGGGCGCGTGGGATGAAAGACACGATCGAGATTCTTTCCGATGCGGTCTTCCTGCTCGATGCGGCCGGCAAGGTCGTATTCGCCAATCGCGCCGCGCGCGACCTCGCCGCGGCCGAGACCCATGTGTCGATCGCAGGTTCGCTCCTCGCGTTCCGGGATCAGGCGACGACGCTGCGTCTGCGCGACACGCTGCGCGGCGATAGGGCGAGTAGGGACTCGCGGTCCATTCCCAGACATCCTGCGAAAAGCCCGCGCTCACCTGCCCAGGATGCAGAGCGTTCGCGGCGGCGTCCGATCCGCATTGGCGCGCGGCGACCTCCCATTCAAACTCGGTCGGCAAACGCTTGCCAGCCCACGTCGCATAGGCGGCGGCTTCATAGAAGCTGACATGGCAGACGGGCTCTGATGGACACAATGGCCGGCGGCCATGCAGGGTGAAAACGTCGCCGTCATCGAGCCAGTAGGCTGGCGATGTCCAGCCTTCTTGCTGCGCCAGCGCCCATCCATCCGACAACCAGAATTCTGCGTGCCGATAGCCGCCATCAGCGATGAAGGCCCGATATTCGGCATTGGCGACGGGGCGATCGGCGATGACGGCATGACGAAGCAGCACGTCGTGAGGCGGCGTTTCATTGTCGAACGCAAACGCCTTGGACTCACCATGCCCAATCCTATAGCGGCCAGCCGGAATGGATATCCATTTCAGGGGCTCTGCGGGGCGCTCGTTGCGGATGCCCGTCGTCGTGCAATAGGCCGGCAGCAGTGGCGATCGCGAAAAGGCGTGCTTGATGTCCGTCAGCATCAATTCCTGATGCTGCTGCTCGTGATGAAGGCCGATGATGGTCAGGCGATCGACGGTATCGCGGCGGCGTTCCAGAAGGCGGATCATGGCCTCGTCGACGTGACGACGGTATCGGGCGATGTCGTCGACGCCCGGACGACTCAGCAGTCCGCGCGAGGGACGCGGGTGACGCGGCCCGACCGCCTCGTAGTAGGAGTTGAACAGATAGGCATAGGCAGGATCGAAGGGCTCGTAGCCTTCGAGATGGGGCGAAAGGACGAAAGTCTCGAAGAACCACGAGGTGTGCGCCCGATGCCATTTCGTGGGGCTCGCGTCGGGCATCGATTGCACGGTCTGGTCTTCGGCGGACAGCGGAGCAGCACGCAATTCTGTTTCGTTCCGAACAACGATGAAATGGTGGAGCAGATCGCCGTCTTCGAACGCCATTGGTTACGCTTTCCCGTCGCGGCCCTGCTGCTCGGGATGAATGAATTCAGCGCCTGTTCGTTCCGAGGTGGCTTTCCCGCCGCGACCTGTCGAACAATGGCGGACGATGCGAGTTCCTGCCGGGTCACGGGCCCCGTCCCGTTCATCCGCACAGGAGAAAGTCATGTCTCGACGACTGATCGGCCTCACGGCCGCCGGCGCACTCGCAATTGGCGCATTCGCAACGCCCACGCCGTCCGCCGCCAGCCCTGTCATCATTCCATGGATCATCGCAGCTGGAGTGGGCGGTCTGGTGATCGGGGCGGTCGCGGCCAATGCGGCGGAACAGAACGCCATCCGCGAGCGTGGAACCGTGACGGTCGGTCCGGATCGACCGCTCAGCTGTCACTTTGTACGTCAACAGACACGACGCGGGATGCAGCGCGTTCAGGTTTGCGACTGACCTGCTGGCGGACGCCGCGGCGCTTCGCGGCGTCCGTCTTTGCCTGTTCGACAGTCGAGTTAGTCTGGAGGAAGGCGAGGACAGCGGCCTCCTGCGGCCGCAGGCTCATCGCGATGTCCGACGATTCCGGCGCGAGACTGAATCGTCCCTCCAGAAACGCCGTTTGCACTTGCGGATGGATATAGCACTTGCGACAGATGGCGGGCGTGTTGCCAAGCCGGGCGGACACCTGCGCGATGACAGACTTCAACAGAGCCTTTGCTTCTCGCTTGCTGGCGAAGGTGGTGGGCGCCAGCGCCTCGGCAGCCTGCACAGTCGCGGCCCATGTGCGATAATCCTTTGCCGAAATCGGCTGGCCGGTGATCTCCTTGAGATAGGCGTTTACGTCCCCGGAACTCACGTGACGCAAGTCGCCGGCGTCATCGAAATATTGCAACAACGCCTGACCGGGCAGATCCTGACACGCACGCACGACGCGGGCGATACGCGGATGGCGCGTCTGGATTTTCCACAGACGTCCACTCTTGCCCGGAACACGAAGCGCATTTCGCTGCCTTCGACCGTCACATGGCGGTTGAGCAGCGTCGTCAAACCGAAACTCTTGTTGGCGCGTGCATATTCATCATTGCCGATGCGGATCAGCGTCGCCTCGAGCAAAGACGCAACGGTCGCCAGAACCTTCTGTCGCGGCAGGCCGCGCAGCCGCAGATGTTCGTCGACCGTCGTACGAATGGCTGGCAGTGACTTGGCGAAGGCGACCAGGTGATCGAACTTCGTGCGCTCGCGCTCTTCGCGGAACGATGTGTGATAGCGATATTGTCGGCGGCCTTTGGCGTCCCGGCCGGTCGCTTGCAGATGCCCATGCTGCGACGGACAAATCCACACGTCTTCCCATGCAGGGGGAATTGCGAGCGAGCGAATACGCGCCAGCGTCTCGGCGTCGCGCACCGGTTTCCCGACTGACGAGATGTAACGAAATCCGTCGCGATAGCGCATGCGGCGAATGCCGGAATCGCGATGAGAAACGTAGTGGAGCCCCGCCGACAATGCCGAGCCGATGACGTCAGGCGCCAATTCACCGGTACTGACAACGTCGTCGGGCATGTGAACCTCCGCATTTGCGAAGGCATAACGCCCGCCCGCGCTGCTTGTTGCGCAGGCGCGAGCGAATGACCTATCGCGCCAGCCGCTTGCGGTTGGCGCGCACCTTTTGATGAACGCCTTTGAGCACGCTGGCGGGCGAACGGCCGGACATCGTCTGAAGGATGGCGCGCTGGCCTGCGTGGATCTTCTCGTCGATCATCCGGACAGCCTCGGTCTGGGCTCCGGCTCCGCCCTGCGCAAGTTTCATCATCCGCAGCCCGACGACAGTTTGAGCCTCGATCGCCATCATGCCGAATTCAGACCAGTACGACCAATAATTGCGCATGCTGTCACCCTTCAGGATCGAAAGATCCCAGAAATGTCGATCGCGTCCGGGACGGGCGCTGAATGGAAGGCGGAATATGAGTACGCACCGCCATACCAGCATTAGAACAGTCGCGGTAATGTTTCGTTCCTGAATAGCGGGCGATAGGGTTTTCGCTTCGTGGGGCGAATCGGACGGGTGTGAGATATCCGCCTGAGAACACCGCAGAAGCCCGCCTGTTCAAGCGTGACGCCAATGAAACCAAATTGAGTTAAATCCCTTGAATCTATACGAGTTAACGCTCATCAATACTTCGAATCCGAAACAACCGCTTGGTTCATTTGATGTAATTTCTGATCGTGCGCAATTATAATAAAATCGATTCGCACGACTTGACTAAAATATCGGGCGCATTTGCTAGAGCTCGTTTCGTCCAGATCAGGCATGGCGGACGAACTATGGTGCATTTCCAGACGGAGCAGACCTGTTCGATTCCCTGGTGCTGGCGCGCCGGGGATCAGCCCGCCGGCGGGCAAACTCCGCATCATTTTTGCCGTCACCACTGGGGGCTGGTTCTCCCCGCATCACGCCAACGATTTCTGACTCTGGTGGCACGTCGGCGGTGGATAGACCGAATCTGGACCCACGGCGCGTTCTACGACGAGATCGTCAAGCGCGGCCACTTTCTCAAGCTTTGCCATGTCAGTCTCTGGGCCAAGGAGTTGGAAGACGCTGCCGCTGAAAGGCTGAAGGTCGAGATCGTCAAGGCCGACCGGTCCGGCGGGTGACCGCGGCCAAATTGCGCACAAAAATTGTGACGCTTGTCCCATGTTTTGCTAAGCCTGCGCTAGGAGCGGGGCATGACGCAAAGATTCGCGAATTCCATACTGGCCGCCGGGCTATGCCTGACGGCGTCTGTTGCAATCCTGTCTAATGCCGAGGCGCGCACGCGCGCCGCCAAGCCGCAACGGCAGGCGGCCATCGCCGAGCCGGAGCTGAAGCCCCAGGGGCCGCTGACCATCGTGGTGTCGATCGCCCGTCAGCACCTCACCGTTTACGACGGATTGAAGCCAATCGCCTCCACCACCGTTTCCACGGGCGTCGACGGCCATAATACGCCGCTCGGTGTATTCAGCGTCATCCAGAAGGACCGCTTTCACCGCTCGAACCTCTACAACGATGCGCCGATGCCGTTCATGCAGCGCATCACGTGGTCGGGCGTGGCGCTGCACGAAGGCCACGTGACCGGACGCCCCGCCTCGCACGGCTGCATCCGCCTGCCGCAGGCCTTCGCCATGAAGCTGTGGAAGCTCACCAAGCTCGGCGCGCGCGTCATCGTCACGATGGACGAGATTTCGCTGGCCGAAATCGATGCCCCGAAACTGCTGACCCCGCGCCCGCAGGTCGATGTGGCGCTGGCGATCGAGCCGCCTGCCCTGCCCTATTTCCCGCCGATACCGGCGGTCGAAACGGTCGCCTCCATCCGCCGTGAGCCGGGCGATCCCGCACTCTGGATCGAGGCGGCGGCCGAACCTTTCTTCCCCGCCGAACTTCTGCCGCAACCGCCGGCCGATCTGGTTTTGGCGCTGCCGATTGACCCGCCCGCAACTCTGGCCTTCCCGGGCCTCGAGCCTGCCGCGCCAATCGTCGCGCATGCATTCGCCGAATTACCCGCGAACCTCGGGATCGAACTGGCAGAGCCGCCCGCGGTTCCGGCGTTCGAGGTCGCAGAGGCCCCCGCACCGCTTCCGGCGGCAGAACAACTCGCCATGGTCGACCTGTCGCTGCCGGCCGGGTTTGCGCCGCCGAAATCGTTCAACATCGACAAGGCCGCCGGTCCGATTGCGATCTTCATCAGCAAGCGCGAGGGCAAGCTGTTCGTGCGGCAGAACTTCAAGCCGATCTACGACGTGAAGGTCGCGTTCAATATCGATGATGCGGCGCTTGGCACGCATGTGTTCACAGCCCTGCCCGGCGACAATCCCGCCAGCGGCGTGCGCTGGTCGGTGACGACGGTGCCATCCGCGCTCGCCCTGCAGCAGGAACGTGAACGTGTGGCGCGCGCGACCCGCAAGCCCGTCAAGACGCAGGGCGTTCAGGTCGCGTCGCGCAGCGACGCGGTATTCTCCGAACGCATCCTGTCGGCGCGCGAAGCGCTGGAGCGCGTGTCCATTCCCGACGAGGCGCGCGACATTCTGGCGGCGGCGATCACGCCCGGTTCGTCGCTAATTGTGTCCGATCTGGGTTTCGGCACCGAGACCGGACGCGGCACCGATTTCATCGTGCAGGCGAAGTAAGGCGTCCGTCAGGGCGAGCGCCGCATCAGCGAACCGAGCGCTTCCATCGCCGGCAAGGGCGCCAGTTTCTCCCGCAGTCGCGCCAGACTGGCCCAGATGACGGCCTGATTACTGTTGATCACCGGCTTGCCGAGCGCCGCCTCGATCGCCGGGATCGCCTCGATCTGCATCGTGTTCGTGCAGCTCAGAAACACGCCGTCGATATCCCGACTGTCATTCTTGATCGCCACATCGATCCAGCGTTCGGGCGTCACCTTGATGTATTCGTCGCTGCCGCCGACATCGAGCGCGATGTCCCGCGGAACCTCGAAACCGAGCGCGCGCAGATAGGCGACCTCATGGTCATTGGTCGCCTGCACATACGGGCTGATCAGCAGCATGCGTTTGATGCCCGACGCCCGGAGCGCCTTGGTGATCGCGCCCGCTGTCGAGATCGTCTCGACTTTGGTGCGCTTCTGAATCGCCTCGATGACGCGACGGTCGCCTTCCGGCCCCTCCTCCATCGATGCGCCAGTGCAATGAAAGACGATCAGGTTCG